>CAZMPL010000006.1:0-10809 GCA_964567805.1 uncultured Pirellulales bacterium
TTCGGCGGCGGTACCGGTAAGGAAAAACTCATCACAGACATATAAATCAAATCTCGTAAGGTTTTTCTCAACTACCTTAATGTTATCTTCCTTTGCGAGCTTTATCACAACTTTGCGGGTTATACCTTCGAGAGAACCTGCTTCGACTGGAGGGGCATAAACAATACCATCTTTGACGATAAATACGTTATCGCCGGTAGCTTCCGCAACAAAACCCTCATGATTATACATAATCGCTTCGGGTGCGTTGCTATCGAGCGCTTCGATTTTTGCCAGAATATTATTCAGATAGTTAAGACTCTTAACCTGAGGCGGAATCGCAAGAGGATGATTGCGAACTGTAGTTGCGCTGATTATCTTCATCCCCTTTTCATAAAGCTCCTCGGGATAAAGCTGGATTTTGTCAGCGATGATAATTATACAGCTTTTTTCACATGTGAACGGATTCAGACCGAGCGTTCCAATGCCGCGGGTTACTACAAGCCTGATATAACCATTTACAATGTTATTGGCTTTTATAGTTTCTTCCATTGCTTTGGTGAGTTCATCATGAGTGAGTCGGATGTCCAGGCGAATGGCCCTTGCGGACTCGAAAAGTCTTTTGATATGGGCATCGTTTTCAAAAATCCGGCGGTCATATACCCGGATGCCTTCAAAAACACCATCACCATAAAGCAATCCATGGTCAAAGACCGATACTTTCGCGTCATCCTTGTCAACAAGTTTACCATCAAGCCAGATTTTTAATCCCATAATTTATTTCCTGTCATTATTTATATTTAGAGCGTTCCAGGTTTCACAATACACATCATGCCTTCACGCATTTTTGATTTCACCATCAATAATTTTTACTACTCTGCCTGCTCGTTTGGCGATTCTATCATCATGTGTAACCATTACGATAGTTTGCCCAGCCCGGTTCAGGTCTTCAAATACCTCTAAGATACTATTTCCTGTCGCAGAGTCAAGGTTTCCTGTCGGTTCATCGGCCAAAAGCAGCACAGGTTCGTTCATTAATGCCCTGCCAATCGCTACTCTCTGGCGTTCGCCGCCCGATAATTGATATGGTTTATGCTTTATTCTTTCCGACAAACCAAATCGTTCGAGAAGCTCTTTTGCCCGGTTTTTCGCCCAATTTCTGCGTAAAAACCAGCCCGGCACACTTGTTCCGGCCATTACCGGAAGATAAACATTTTCCAGTATATTTAATTCGTCCAACAAATGATAAAACTGAAATACGAAACCAACCTTTTTATTTCTAAACTTGTTCAATTCTCCCGAGCCAAGCTTATTCAAATCCTGGCCGTTGAATTGAACTGTGCCTTTGTCCGGCCTGTCCAATGCGCCTAAAATATGTAATAGTGTGCTTTTGCCGCTTCCGGATGCGCCGATTATGGCAACGAATTCACCTTTTCTGACGGTTAAATTCGCGCCTTTTAGCACCTTAACCCTGGCCGGCCCCATTTTATAGGACTTGTGCAAATTTTCAGTTTTTAATAAAACTTCATTATTCATAATTTAGCGTTCAGCGTTTAGCGTTTAGCGTATAATTTTCTGTACGCTGTCCGCTATACGCTATATTTGGTTTACCTGCAAAATTTCAGCAGGGTCTTTTCTTGCGGCTTGCCAACTCGGGAAAAACGCGCCGAGTAAACAGGCTATAATCGCCGCGGCTGCTATTACTAACAACATTGACAAGTTTACACGATTTGGAATATCTCCGATAGCATAAACTGACCTGTCCCACAATTCAAATCCATAATTTTTATAAAGCCATCTTTCGAGATTATTGATATTGGCGAGAAATATCCATCCTGCGAACAAACCTATTATGGAACTTAACAAGCCGATTAAAAACGCGAAAAAGGAAAATAATCCGATAACATTCAATTTCGATACGCCGACACTTTTCAATATTCCGATATCCTTGCTCTTGTGAGAGATAATCATATAAAAAACAACAAGAACTATAAATATCGTCGTAAGACCCACGAATCCGAACATTACAATAAGTTCCGCCTGCTCGTTTTCCATAGGCGCGATTGCATCGCGTCTGAATTCCTTCCAGCTTTGGACTGTTACTGTATCAAGAAGAAAAGCCTGCGATTCATTTTGTTTTTCCGAACGGTAATTGTTCCATAAAGAACGTACCAGTTCGCAGCCTTTTGCAAGTTTCACTTTCGGTTTGAACCTTATATGTATCGTGGAAGCTCTTTTTGTAGAACCATCCATACCGCAAAGTCTTTGAGCCTGGTCGAAAGGTAAATAAATAATAAAACTGTCAACACGCGGCAGGCCGCAATGAGAAACGTCACTGAGATAAAAATTCATGGTACGAACAAGACCGGTACCTGCGTCCATAAGAGCACCTTTTGAAGTTAAAGGAAAACAACTTATGGAAAAAGTGTACATCGGAACCCGAATTTCATTTTCGAAATCAGTATCATCAAGATAAAGCACTCCCGCGCCTGGCATACATCCAGTCAAATTCGGCTCGCTTGTAATATTGAAAACACGCGATGGATTGTCACGATGATAAAAAAAAGTTTTACCGAAATCGGCAGCTTCACAAAAACTCTCCGGCTCAATTCCCATAATTTCAAGAGCCTGGTCGGAACTCGAACCTTTAATCCTGCAAAGAGCAAAACTTTTTATTACCGGAGATACCGCGGCGATTTCTTTTTGCTGCTCGAGAATTTTTATAAAATCTTCATAGTAAGAAAAGCCGACAAGTGAGCTTGTACCTACCACACAATCGCCGGTTATTTCATAATTTTTCTGCTTGAATTCATTATAAAGACCGGTCATGACAGTCATAACTACCACGACAATAAATACGCAGAGAGTGACCGCAATAACCGCAAAATACGATACTTTGCGCTTCAAAAAATATTTCAATGCAAGAGTAATTTTATACATAACTTATTCGTAACGCAGAATTTCAACCGGTTTTGTACCTGCGGCAATGAAAGCCGGTATAAGGGCGCCAATAGCGGCGGCGATTATCGCGAACAATACAATTTGAATCGCTAAATGCCAGTCAACATGATTCGGAATTTTTGTAAATAAATACACGCTGCTCTTCCAGAGCTTCAGTCCGAAAATTATTCTTATCCATTGTTCAATCGTATTTATATTCCTGGTGATAACGTATCCCAGAATCATACCAAGACCGGAACCAACTATGCCGACACATGCTCCGAAACCTACGAAAATCCAGGCGACCGAGCCGCTTGTTGTACCGCAGCTTTTTATGACGGCTATATCTTTCTGTTTCAATCGAACAATCAAACTGAATATACAGAAAATCAGAATTACCACACCGAAACTTACTACGCCGAATATTACAAGCAAAACGTTTTTCTGCTGTTCATATGCCGCGATAATAAGTTCTTGTCTTTCAAGTGACGTTTGAATTTTTGTTCGGGAAAGAAGTGACGCATCGGAATCATAATTCTCTCGTACAAAATTCTGCCATATGCCGCGTATTATCGCCAATGCTGCTTGCGAATCCGCGCCTTTAGCAAGTTTAATTTGAATACTTTCCACGACCGGAAGCTTCTCGGCCGGAAACATAATTTTACTTAATTGTTCGACAGATAAATAAATATATTGACTATCGAAATCATAAAAACCGGTTTCGACTATATCTGTAATTGTGAAACTTACGAGTTGTCTTTTAAAATCCGTTACAGATTCACCACCGGATAATGTCCCTGTAGTAAGTTTGACTCCTTCACCGAGCATTTTTCGTGCTTCTTCGATATTATACTCGTCTGTTTTTTCGTCCGGCTCAGTTAGAATTCCAATTCCCACATACCCTCGAATTTTATCGGCGGAATCCGTGACATTGTTGGAATCAGAAATGGAAGGATATTTATTACTTATTAAAAACTCATCGAAGCCCATTACACGAGACCTTCTTTGCGGCTCAATCCCAATAATCTGAACGGCTCGCACATTACCTTTTCCGACATGCAATAAGCCGTAGCCCCAAATGGTTCCGGTTGCGCCTTTAATACAGGACGCTTTTTCCAGGTTCCCGATAAGTTTATCGTAATTCGAAATCGGCTGAGGCGGGTCAATTACAACGTCACCGACCGCATCGACTATGGATTGCTTGAATGCGTCAATAAAACCCGAGAAAAGGCTCGCTACGACAATAAGCAGAGAAACCGAGACGGCGACAGCAGCGATGCTTAAAAACACTATCTTCTTCTTTCGCAGGTATCTCAGCCATAGAAATAGTTTTAACATCGCTTTCTCACAATAAAATTTTTAGAATTATCGGCTGCGCTGTTCATCTCAGGTCAGACATGACTGACCTGTCCGACTCGTCAGACTTTTGTTTCTGTTGTTATTGTCCTAAGCAACGGGAAAAGAATAACGTCACGAATGCTCGCTACGCCGGTAAGAACCATAACAAGCCTGTCTATACCGATACCCAGTCCCCCGGCAGGCGGCATACCATACTTCAACGCGGTGACAAAATCATTATCCATCGTAGCCATCGTTTCGTCCTGGCCCTTTAGCTGGATTCTGAAATTTTCTTCCTGCACTTGCGGGTCATTCAATTCAGTATAAGCGTTCGCAAGCTCCATTCCGGCGATGTACATCTCGAATCGCTCGGCAATTTTAGGATTATCTTTTTTGCGTTTTGTCAAAGGACATAATTCCGCTGGATAATCTATAACGAAAGTCGGATTCACAAGATTCGCTTCTACAGTCGCTTCGAAAACATCATTTATTACAACCGCGTCGTCCATGCCGGCTTCTTCGATATTAAGCTCTTTCGCTTTTTTCCTTACAGTGGCTATATCGTCGATGTCACAACCTGTGTATTCCTTCAAAAGGTCGGCGTATTTCGCTCTTCGCCAGGGACATGTAAAATCTATCATGCGTCCGTCGAATTCAAAATTTGTGCCGGAACAGTGTTTCCGGATACAGGTGGAAAATATCTCTTCGGTCAAATCCATCATTATATTATAGTCGGCGTATGCCTGATAAACTTCCATCATGGTAAATTCCGGATTGTGCTTTTTGCTCAAACCTTCGTTGCGGAAGTTTCTATTAATCTCGAAAACTCTTTCCATACCGCCGACAAGCAATCTTTTCAGGAACAGTTCAGGAGAAATTCTGAGATATAAATCCATATCGAGAGTATTATGATGTGTTATAAACGGCCTGGCAGCCGCACCTCCGGCGATGGCCTGCATCATAGGAGTTTCAACTTCCAGGAAGCCTTTGGAAATAAGAACTTCGCGAATTGTATTTATAATCGCACAGCGTTTTTTGAATCTTTCCATTACTTCAGGGTTTGCCCAAAGGTCAACATATCGCTGCCTGTATCTCTGGTCTATATCGGCAAGCCCGTGAAATTTTTCCGGCGGAGGTAAAAGACACTTGCTCAGGAATGCAAATTTATCAGCCCAAATTGTAATTTCACCTGTTTTGGTTTTCCCCAACTGGCCTTCGGCACCGATAGTGTCACCAAGTTCGAGCAGCTTGGCCAATTGCCATGTTTCCGCTAAAAGCTGCTTGCTCAATCCTACCTGTATTGTGCCGCTCGAATCACGCAAGGTTAGAAATATCAGCTTACCGATGTCCCTTAACAGGACAATTCTTCCGGCGGCTTTGGCTCTCTGAGTCTCGTCGTTTTCAATATACCTTGCTTTAATCTTTTCGGCGGGCTCAACTGACTCATATCTTGAGCCGTAAGGATCGATTCCCAATTCTTTTAACTGAACTAATTTTTCGTGTCTCTGTTTCTCGAATTTATTTATATCTTCTGTATTTGACAAACTTAATACCTCTACAAACCAGCTTATATTATTACATACTTCCTGTTCGTCGGTTAGTATAAATTCTCTCATTCATATAAGAATACATCAGACGAGCAATACGATAAATATTTAATTTTTACTTGCCAGACTTTCTTCTGACTTCGCTTTAGCAATGACTTCGGCCTGAGCGAGCTTGCTCTTAAGCACGAGGACACCTACAGCTAACTGCCTGTCCGATTCAAGAGTTTCTTCAATCGAATGCTTCTTGACTGAACCATTTGAATTTTCGTGGTCAGCATGGAACAGAACATCGTTATCTCTTTGAACTTCGTTCATTTTGCGAATCTCATCGCTTATAAGGTCAACCTGAACATCAGGCGCAACTCCCCAGTCCTTCCTGCCAAGTTTGGTCATCGCATCGCGGCTTTCAACTCTCTGGCCGGAAGGAAGATGATAATGTGCCATAGTATATTTTAATTCCGCGCGACTGCCGCTTATACTTATAATACTCTGCACAGAGCCTTTACCATGAGTTCTTGTTCCAACAAGAGTCGCTCTCTCATGTGCTTTGTCGGATAAAGCTCCGGCAACAATTTCCGATGCGCTTGCGGAACTGGAATTAACCAAAATTACGAGAGGGTAGTTCGGATGTGTTCCTTTTCCCTTCGCATCATCGTATATTGTCATTTTACCCGGACGATGAACTCTGCTTACTATCAATCCTTTTGAAATGAACTTGTTGCAAACATCTATAGCTGTGGATAAAAGTCCGCCCGAATTATATCTTAAATCAAGAATCAGACCTTTCATGCCCTGCTCTTCGAGGTCTATCATAGCCTTTTCCAAATCATCGGAACTTTCACCTGAAAAACTGGTGAGACGGATATAGCCGAGCTTTTCTTCTTTATCTACCAGGAAATCCCACTGGCCGGCTTCGTCTCTCTGCCAGCCGCGAATCGTAGGAACAACAATTTTATCTCTTGTTATTACAAAATCACGGGTCTTTTCTTCTCCTGCTCTCTTTATCGTTAACGTGACGCTTGTGCCTCTCGGGCCGGTAATTTTATCGACCGCACAATTGATTGGCATATCTTTAGTCTCGATTCCGTTAATCTTTTCAATTATGTCACCCGCGTCAAGCCCGGCTTTACTGGCGGGCGTATTGGCCAGAAGAGAAGCAACTGTTAAGGCGTTGGCGGGCTTTGAAATTTCTACTCCTATCCCGTAAAACTCATTTGTCATTTGCTTATCGAAATCCTCTATCTGCTTCGGCCATACAATTACTGTATGAGGATCAAGAGCAGATAATGAAGCATCCGAAAATTGTGATATCATAAACTGTTCTGGAATATTTACCGTAAGCTGGTTCAATACAAGCACTTTCATAAATAGCTCAAGAAAATCCTGCAGCGCAATACCATCAGGATTTTTATCGGCATCGCTTTTGAGAGTATCAAGCGACTGGCCCCACGCGTCCAAAGCTTTTTTATAATCTACCGACGACCTGTTCGGATCCAGAGTTTTCTTATAATCTTCCGGTGGAAATTCCATTACCTCACCGAGCAAATGACACTGATTGATTGCTTTTTCGGTCATTAACTTATAATCAAGATCACTAACATAATTCTGACTTAAATTAATTACTGCACGCATGAAAATCTCTTTTTCAACACCCTCATATCTTTCCTTGCGCGTTTCACACGGACTGTCTTCGAGAGAAGCGGCAATCAGAGCCTTTTCATAAATATCTTCAGCATATTTCTTATATGTCTCGTTATTCGGATCTATTGCCGGAAGCCATAAGTAGCAATCGGAATACGCGTCAATCCAATTACCCTTAACTTCAAAAGCAGAGGCTTTATCTATCGCGTCCTGTAATACCTTTTTCACATACGGCTGAACAAGAAGCTCTGCTTTCTGTTTCTGATTTGCAAGCTCGGTTATATCTGCAATCGCGGAAAGAATAACAGTAATATCATTCGGTTCGTTCGGATCATCCGTTTCGTCCATTACCCGATATTTATCCAGCTTCGCGACCCTGTCCGAATATACCTTGTCGCGGAATTCTTTACGCTGCCGGCTTATAACGTCGTAATCCTTAACAACCTGCAGCAATTCACGCGATTCAGCATCGAGCTTATTCGGATCTTTACTGATTTTTCCTTCAATCAGTTTTGCGGCGGAATCGAAATCACCTTTGCAGATTAATTCCGCAGCGTCATTATCGACTTTATTTTCACCGGTCAAAGGCACGAAATTTTCAAGTAAAACTTCATTAATATCAGCAGGAGCCGGACGGGATGAAAGTGCACAGGCGGCGAAAGAAACCATTAATGTCGCTACCCAGGCAAGATACATCGAACTGTTAATTTTTCGTTTTTCTTTTTGCATTATTAAAACCGAGTAAAAAAATTTATTTTACCAGGAACATAGAACTGCTTAAAAAAGCAGCTCTATTGCTCCTGTTTTTTAATTTAAATTATGCACATTCAGCAGCTTTTCCATTGCAGCCCAATACGTGCAGTTTATGTTTGACCATTTCTCTAATTGCGTCTCTGGCCGGACCAAGATATTTGCGAGGATCGAACTCGGCCGGCTTCTCGGCAAAAATCTGCCTGATTTTCGCTGTCATTGCCATACGAAGGTCTGTATCGATATTAACTTTGCAAACACCCATCTTCGAAGCCTGAGTAATTGCCTCTTCCGGTACACCCATCGCGTCCGGCATCTTGCCGCCGTATTTATTAATTAAATCCTTAAATTCTTTCAATACGCTGCTCGAACCGTGCATTACGAGCGGGAAATTCGGTAATCTTTTTTCAATTTCGGCGAGAATATCAAAAGCAAGTTTCGGCTCTTTCTTGAACTTGTATGCACCGTGACTTGTTCCGATAGCAACCGCTAATGAATCGACGTTGGTTTTCTTTACAAATTCCTGAACCTGATCAGGATCGCAAAGATGTTTGCTTATATCATCATGAGAAACACCAACTACGTCTTCTTCGATACCGCCAAGCTGTCCGAGTTCGGCTTCAACGACTACATTATACTTGTGGGCATAATCAACGACTTTTTTTGTAATTGCCATATTTTCTTCGAATGGCTTACCCGAAGCATCAATCATAACAGATGTAAAGCCGTCTTCGATAAACTCTTTACAGGTCTGGAATGTATCGCCGTGATCCAGGTGAATACAAATCGGGATACCGGGATTTTCCTTAACGGCTACATCAATCATCGCCTTGAGCCAGCTATTGCTTGCGTATTCGCGAGCGCCCCTGGAAACCTGGAGAATCAGCGGAGCTTTTTCCAGCGAAACCGCTTCGATAATTCCCTGCGTGATTTCCATGTTATTAACATTGAAAGCTCCGATAGCATAATGATTTTTATATGCCATCTCGAACATCTTTTTGGTATTAACCAACGCCATATTTTTCTCCTTGAATTAAAAAAACATTTAAATACTCATATTTAAAAACCAGCCGAGCCGCCTAAATTCATGTATCTGCTTGAACCAAATGCAGCATAAGGCACTCCCTGGGGCCATAAACTAAATTCTACAGCTTCTCGATCCAGTGATTCATCGCGGCTATACGCAAGAGACCAGCATAACCTGTGATATCTCCGAATCAGAGCCAAATCATTTCGTACGCCCTGGCCGTAATCGAAATCATACTGACCAGAATAAACCAGACTGTAACGCGGGTCAAGTATATAAGTTACAGCATATGTAAAAGCATTCGTTCCATGCTCGCCATAACCATTGTCAATATTCTTCAAATACCTGCTTCCGACATAATAACTCATGTTCGGCTGACGCATATGGGAAACACCGAAATCATACTGCTGCAACGAGCCGTCTGTTAAATCATAGTGCATATCAGTTAAAAAAGCAGTCGAATCGCTCAAATTCCAGGTATAATCAACACTAAAATAATTATGTCGTGCTCCGTAAGCGGCAGTTCCACGCCTATCCTGTTGCGGAATAATCATGCTTTCTTCATTAAAAAACGGAATAATCGGGTTATTCCAGAAGAAACGGTCTGCCCCGGCCGGTTCATCGAAAGAATTATTTACCCAAATTACATCTGTATTCAAACGCATCCAGTCAACAGTTCGTTCACGCGAACCAAAACCTCGTTTTGTCTGCAATCTTTGTGTTATACCTACGTTTGCAATATCGTATTGTTCGGCTACAGAGTGATTTTCGGTGTAATTAACCGCCATAAAGCGAGGCTGAATTACATGCCGTAACTGGCTCAAATCCCAAAGCTGTGAATTTACGTCAGGATAAACCTTCCACAACGGCTGTAAAGAACCCCGAACGCCAAGTTCACCCATGAAAAAATCGTCTTCTCTATTTTTTGTGCTGTCATCGATTTGTGTATAAAATCCAAATCCATCTTCATAAGACATTGTTCCAGCCGCAAATGGAACGATTTTTAAGCCGCTAAACGATAACGGCATATCAATTTCATTTCGAGTTGTTACATATGAAAAGAATTCATGCGGCCCGACCGAAGTGTTTTCTTCGGCATATCGCTGATTGAACCTGCTTACCTGTGTATCACTGTAGAATGTAAAAAGATTATCCCAGAAAGACTGACCAGTCCAGTGAAACTCAGCCGTAGGTAACTCTTCAAGCACATTTTCAAATTCGTTAATCTGTATCTTGCCCAATAAGGATAAACCCCAGTTATCCTCAATTCGCTTTGCATGAACAAGTGTTTCTTTCGGCTTATCGAGATAATATTCCTCTCGATAGAAGCTCTCGAGAAAATGCTCATCAGAAATATAGCTGACTTCGGTTGTAAGCTGCCATTTATACGGAAGAAAATACCTGTTTTGCCAGAATAATCTGCTTCTTAATTCTCTGTCCGGCTCAAGATTTTTCCTGTCATACGCCCGGCCGAGGTCGTCCTGGCCATGGTCATTTATCATATAACCTAAAAATCGCCCGAAATAATCTTCGCGATTATAATTCGTTTCAATGCTACAAACAGGTCGCCGCTACGCGGCTCAAATC
>CAZMPL010000006.1:10819-12199 GCA_964567805.1 uncultured Pirellulales bacterium
ATAATCAAGAAATAAAGTACTATCTGTACCTTCCGGTTCCCTTAATCCCAAAACTCTCGATGTGTACCAGCCGGTTTCGACATATGTTCCCAAGTTTTTATCGTTACCCACGTTGACATATTTCAATGGAATATCAGGTTGTTCCAAATTGGTTATCATTCCTGGAAAGTATAAAGGAAGTTTCGTATCGTAATATTTCAGACTTACATCCTTCATTACCAGGTCCATGTCGTTTTTCGATTTTTCCTCCTCCTGCCGCTCAATCGCTGTATTATCAGTAATGATTATACTCGAAGCGTTAAGTGAAATCTGAGGTAAGTAAAATTCGCTGGTCGTTAGAACCGCATTTTCCGCGGCGAATTTATTAGCTGCTAATTGCTGAAGTTTCGAAGCCCTGACATAGATTGGGATATCACTGTTTTTACTGAAACTCTTCATCGAGGCATTGAGCACAATAGCCCGCTGATTACGATAATCGTAAAATATTTCATCCGCTTTTATTGTCCTTAGACCTTCTGTCATAACGACATTGCCGGAAAGGTAAATCGCGTCAATAACTCCGCCGGACAAAATATCATTAAGCTCTTTTGTACCTTCATTAGGCTCGTTTGCTTCTTCTGGAAGATATATCACAGCGTTATCAGCCTGCATTTCAAGCAGAAGAAATTTCCCTTCGACCTCCCTCTTTTGCGAGAGGTAAAAACCGCCAGTCAACGTAGCTATATTGTTTTCAATTTCTGTTTTAATACCTCTATCTCCCAGCGGAGCCAGATTTATCGGGTAGTTAAAAGCAGATTCGTCCTTCTGAGAAGATTTAGATAACTCGCTTGCCCGAATAGCGGAAAATATATTCGTTTTTTTTCCAGGTGTAACAGGTTTGGCAAGTTCGTTTATCGGACCTATGCCCGCACTCTGCATCAGATTATAGGCGGCTGTGTAAAGCTCTGTACTTCGCGGGTCAGTAGTTCTTTTTTTATCAGCCTTAATTGAAACATCGCCGTCAACCAGGAACAAAACCGCCATTTCAGGTTCTTCTGATACGATTTTGGAATTTCTTTTCAGACGAACTT
The DNA here is from genome assembly GCA_964567805.1 of uncultured Pirellulales bacterium. Classification (GTDB taxonomy): domain Bacteria; phylum Planctomycetota; class Phycisphaerae; order Sedimentisphaerales; family Anaerobacaceae; genus JAFGPS01. The sequence continues at coordinate 11,890 of CAZMPL010000006.1, forward strand.
TGCCTTTGAGGTAGCCCGTCATTCTATAAGTTGTTTTCTCAGAAGAATCATCGAGAGATTTTACAAGCCATATAACCGCTTTTTCACTTGAAAATTCAGTCTTGCCGGCTGTCATTGATAAGCCTTTTTCAAATACGATAACCTGCTCATTTGCATCGTATTCGAATGTTACAGATTCTTTTCCCTTCATTGACAAATCCTGCACTACGGAAACTTCTTCTACGGCAGAACTTTCGTTTACATCTTTTTCTTCAGCATAAGTGCTTGATATGAAAATAAATAAGACAAAAGTACACATAAACAGAGTACT
>CAZMPL010000006.1:12299-27858 GCA_964567805.1 uncultured Pirellulales bacterium
CATAAGTGCTTGATATGAAAATAAATAAGACAAAAGTACACATAAACAGAGTACTAAAACGAACGTCTTTTGTAAGACCACGGACCAAAGACCATAGACCAAAGACCAAAGTCTTATTTCTTTTGTCTTTTGTCTTGTGTCTTGCGTTTGTTGTCTTAAATAATTCTTCTATCATCCAATTAATCCTTCGCAGTGCCGTATGGTTTCCCAAAGGAACTACTGAGAAAGAAAATCTCATTTTCGATTCCGCTACGGCGACTCGGCTTTTTACTCTGCGAAGTTCCCCATGGGACGAAGCACGAGACGCCATGACGAGTATTTGTACTCGAATAAACAGAAATCCATTTCAATTTTCCGAAATTATAGCTCCATATCCCATTAAAGCCAGTAAAATTATATAAATACCCGCCTTACAGCACAAAAAAACAAAAGATTATTGCCACAAAAAGACACAAAAACACAAGATAAATAACATAATGCCATCGCATAAGCCCTCAAGTGAATAAAATAGTAATCTTCAAACAAAATTCTGTTTTCTGAATTCTCCCCTTGGGCCCCATGGGCTCCGAGGGAGATGGCAAGACCATGTATTCCTATTGACACCATTCACAAACAACTAAACGTCAAAACCTAACAACTAAAAACTATTTAAAGCCACAGAGGGCACAGAGAACACAGAGAAATCAGAGCTAAATATCTCTCATATATTTGCCGCAAGGCATCCCAAGGGGACATCCACTCATTCACTCATAAACTCATTATTATCACGCAAAGCCACCGAGAACGCAGAGATTATTTCATTAACTCAAAACTAATCGAAACCGCAGATGAACGCGGATTTGCACAGATTAAAAATACACAAACGCAAGACTCTATACGCTCCACGCTAAACGCTAACTTCTTACGCAATACCCATCACGCACGACGCATAACGAATTACCTCACGCAGAGACGCAGGGTCGCAAAGAGAGAAGAAAAGAAAAGTCTTGGCAAGATTAGTATAAAATATATACCTGACTACGCTTTTCATGACATTAAATTAGTAAGGTGTCCCTATATAATCCCCTATATAATCCAGATATAATCTTTTATATAGAAATTTGTGCGACATAATTAATTAACGATATAACTTTTAGACTATTGACCTTAGTTCCATAATCTAAAGATTCTCCGTGAAGCACCATGTGTCTATTCAAATCACCGAAGTTCTCGTTTCTTTGTTTCTCATTCTGATTAATTGGAAGTGTCTGTGCCAGTGGTTGTAATAGTGCAGTCCGATATGCGTCGGATGCGATCTGTTCAACATAAGTTGCCGTTCTTGGCTTACTATTTCTTGACCTAAAGAAATGTTGATTCATTAGTTCATAACAGATTCCATCAACTTGCGCCAAAAAAACTGGAATTGACAATTCGTATTCGCTTTTTCTATGAGCGTTGAATGCTGACCTTATAATTTTTTCTCTGTTTGGATATTTGGTTATAATTGAAGCTTCGATTGAATCCAATCTCTCGCTGAAATATTCTATTAGAGCATTTTCCGCATCTTCCACGTTGCCTTGTGATAACGCATTATGCAAGTCTAAAATTGCATGCCAAGGCATCTCTAAATCACAAAACCAACCATGATTGCCGAGTGTTATAAGAGCATTCTTAAATGACTCTGGTAACTCCTGAAACCTTCTTGCCAATTCTTTAGCAATCGGGCCATAGATGTTTAGCAATTGATCTTGGTAAGTATTCAATGATGATATGATCGAATGACTATATTTATCAAGTGTCTTAATCACCATGGCAGATTGCCCTGCAATGTTTTTCGCAGTTTCTACGAATTGTTCGAAATAAGGCATTAAGCTGTTAATATCATGGTCCTTGTTATTCATAGAATGTATCCCTCCAGAACTTAAATGTGCTCTGTATTTCTTTTAGAATGCTCGAATTGTATCGGCTTTGATTGTGCTAAAGCTCGTTTTGAACGGTGTCATGAAAACCGCCTGATATCGCCACTTCATACCGGCTTTCAAGGAGCTTGTTGATGCCATCGCTTCCCCCACCTTTGCATTCTCTTTATCAAAGATGTCGAAATTGATTACGCATCCGCTTATGTCATTATCGCTAACATTGGTTACTATACCTGAGATTCCAGTGATGCTTCCACCAATATAATAGAATCCATCAACTGCGCCTTGTACGCAATACTGCTTTCCATTCTTTTCCCATTTCCATTCGAAAGAGGTAGGATAGGAAATTTTTGGACCAAGAATTTGACAACCCGTTAATACAAATATCAAAGAAAACAGCGTTAATGCTATGACTAATAATGATTTTTTCATGTTCTCCCTTTCAAATATTTTTCTCTGCTTGCATTTCTTTTCGCAACGGACAATCTTGCTTCCGGCCACATATTGACATATGATCACATTTAAACTCAGTTAAATAGGCCAAGTCAATTTCTGGCTTAGCGGTAGTACTGCTTTCATGCGTTTTCCAGTAACCAGTTACATTTACTTCCTTACTCAAGACTGAGCAATTACCTGATTTATCAAAATAATCTTTCATGTTAACCTTTCTTATCCTTAATAGTTAAAGTAGCAAGATCATCATGGTGGAATAAATGAACACCAAGGCTATTAGCAAGTTCTCTCGCCGACGGAGTATATTCCACTGGAGAAACTACGGCAAATGCGCTTGCATTATAAAATGTCCCGCCAGAATGCGCTTCCTGCACGGCCTTATTGCCAACTGGATTTGAATATTTTTTGCATTGAATTGCCAAAAGGAAACCATCCTTTTCTGCTAAAACATCAATACCTTGGTCACCTGATCCTTGTGTTACCCGAACATCCCATCCGTTCTCCCTTAAAATATCTGCACAATAGTGCTCATATTCGGTTGGGTCAAGTAAAGAGATATCAATATTTCGATCTACTTTTTCGTCCGAACAGCAATCTAAAACATCATTTATACACTCTTTAACATCTTCTAAAATATCTGGAAAGTCATTTAATCCATACTTTAACTTTTGGAGTTCAGGATTATTTATGAAACGAAAATTCGCTGTATAGTTCACCACAGTTGCTATACTTTCTTCCAAATGAGAAATAATGGCTCTATCAATAAAATAGTCCAATTCTTTTTGCCATTTTGTTTGATCGATAAATCCATAATCATCTTTAATCAAGAATCTATTGCGTTTTTTTAATAAAGTGTCAAGATGTGGTATAATTAGAGATCTTACTTCCTCGTACATTTTCATTTTTTGTCCAACAAGTAAATCCAAAGATTCCTTTTCTTTGATCCAATTCAAAATATCCTTGAAGAATATACCTTTTAACTTATCACGATTATCTGCAAAGAACCGACATACGAATGTATCTCTCAAATTTTCCGAAGTATCAGGAACTTTGATATTGAGTTTTTTTATGAGCCATTGCCCGAATGTTTGTTTTTCAGGTGTCTCTGTTTTTTCAATCTTCGGTTCTTTTTTCCATTTTTCCCATTCTTGGAAAACAAGCTCTTTTACTTCTTCTTTGTTCATTTCATTTGTAGCCTATTTAAAACCTTTTTAAAGTTCAAAATTTGATAATCTGGGTGATAATCTGGGGACACCATACTAATTTCTATCTCTCATAATCTCTTACCTCTTAAAACATTAAACATAAATATAATCCCCTTTTCAACATTCATACTTAACATTCCACCTTTCTGCCAAAAACACGGCGGATAAACTCACGGTCAAACTCTCTGAGTCCTCTGTGGCTTTCTTAACTTTTTAATCTGTGTTCATCAGTGAAATCTGTGTCTAATATAAAATACAGACAGAATATTTCTCAGGGTACTATGTTCTCTTTTTGCAATGTTGTGAATATCTTTGTTTAGATTACAGAAGTGGATATGGATATGCAAGAGTAAAACAACAATAAATGGAAAATATTTTGAGTTTATTAGTGATCCTTCGTTAATTCTCTGTGTAAATCCCGTGTAAATCTCCCAAGGGTCCCACGGACTTGAGCCTGGCCATATGGCGCAAGCCTTCCCGGTGACATTGCGGTACCCATGGAGATGGCAAGGCTCTTTTTGTTAATTAGATGTTTGTAACTTATCGTTGAATAATATTTCATGCTTATATTTTCAATGCAAGAGCTTCATAAATAATTCGTGTTCGTTCGTGTTAATTCGTGGTTTTGAATTACTATTTTTAACTGGATTCCGCAACAAGTGCGGAATGACAAAGTCAATAATCCGCGTTAATCTCCCCTTGGGCCCCATGGGCTCCCAAGGAGATGGCAAGGCGGCACAAACCAGGCGAGCAAATCATATTTTGGAAAACCTCTTTGTGAAACAATCATCGCAGGAGACATTAACGGCGATTGCAAAGTTGATGAAATCGACATGGAGATTCTAACGCTCCACTGGCTTGATAACGATGATTTAAATTAGCCCGAAAACTTTAAAATCAACTCTAAACACCATTTGCAAGTTATAAATATATCATGTATAATATTATATATGAATAAGAAAGATAATGAATTTGTTCGCAAATGGTTAACAGGATGGCAGAATGCAGCACCCATACTTGAAAAATTGCGAAATGAAGATATCCGTAATAGCGATACAGCTTCCGCGATTGAACAACTTTCAGACGCATTCGAGTCTGCGTTACAACATTATCCGCCTATGAATACATCAGGACTCGTAGAGCAGCAGCGTCTTTTCAGCCGGTGCAAAATATGAAAGCCCTTTTTCATATTGCTATGGAGTTGGACACTCTATTACATAACCTCAAATGGCAATATTGTTTCATCGGGGGAATTGCACTACAGAGATGGGGCCAGCCTCGATTAACAAATGATATTGATATTACCATATTAACTGGATTCGGAAATGAAGCAAAATATGTCGATAAATTATTAAATCATTACAAAGGACGTATTCCAGAGGCACGTGAGTTTGCTATAAATAATCGTGTTCTTTTGCTTATTTCGAAAGAAGGAATCCCTATTGATATAGCGCTTGGTGGAATTGCTTTTGAAGAAAAAATTATTTCCAGAACAAGCAGGTATGAATTCCTGCCAGACCTGTCACTTCTTACCTGTTCCGCTGAAGATTTGATTATTCTTAAATCATTCGCCGACAGACCAAGAGACTGGGCGGATGTAGAGACGATAATAATTCGACAACAGGGAAACTTGGATTGGGAATATATCTTTCAACAGTTACAGCCATTATCCCAGATAAAAGAATCTTCTGAAATTATCGAACACCTCAAACAGCTAAAAGAAAAATAACCATATTGTTCAAAATCTGTGTTAATCTGAATCAAGCTGATTTGAAAACATATCGAATTAAATTCAAAACAATACTTGAAAGAAACCGGAAATTCAGTACAATCTCAATAATTGGTTTTTGAACCGTATTTAATTAAGAATTTTATTTGTTTCATTTTTGCTCAAGACATACAATGACAAACACTGCATAATTCTGGAGATTATCAAATGAATCACAAAGCCAAAATCATCCTTTCGATACTCATCTTCCTATGCTTATCTTTGCAGCAGGCCGTGTTAGCCTCCGACAATCGGCTCCCGGACGGAACTGAGTTCGAATTCTGGGAACAGCCGCTCGATTTTTCAAAGACTTATTATGTGAATTGCAATTCGCCGAACGCGGACGATAACGGCCCGGGCACAGAAGACAAACCGTTCAAAACCATAAGCAAAGCCGCTGATGTTTTACAACCCGGTGAGCGAGTTGTTATCGCCACTGGTGTATATCGCGAGTGTGTTCGTCCAGCAAGAGGAGGAGCCGGACCGACACAAATGATCAGCTACGAAGCCGCACCCGGAGCGAAAGTTTCCATAAGAGGCTCCGAAGTCATAAATGCAAATGACCTTGAACGCAGTGCAACCGCTTCACGCGGACGCAGCAGCTTTGGAGGCGGCGGTTTTGGTGCCGGCGGCGGAAATATGAGCACACAGCCAGTCATCTGGAAATACCAGTTAAAAAGTGACATGTTCCCCGATATGTACAATCCGTTTGCGGTACCAAGTATCGCCGGAAGTTGGGGATGGCTGAACACAAAAATAGTCGATATGGGCCCGTATTTACGCAAACGTGGATTAGTTTTCGTAAACGGCAAACCTCTCGAACCAATGGAACAGACAAACGAATTAGGCAATACGCAGCTCAGGTCATGGATACCGACTCCCCCGCCTGAAAATCCGCCGACAAGCCGCAGCGGCATGCCGGAACGCACACCCGGCGGAGCGATTATGCAGGAAATCGGCGGCTCACCCGATGCAAGATTCGCGGTGGAAAGCTCGGGCAATATTCTTTATATTCGCATGCCCAACGATACACCAGAAAATCCGCTTATCGAAATAACCGTACGCGAGCAGGCTTTTATCCCGAAAGAAAGCGGCCTCGGTTATATTCGCATAAAAGGTCTCACTTTCCAGCACGCCGGTAACGGCTACCCACCACCACAGCACGGCCTGGTCTCAACAAACGGCGGACATCACTGGATTATCGAAGACAATACAATCGAATGGGCAAACGGCGTAGGTCTCGACATTGGCGGAGGCGGCAGCGGCGGCGGTGGCTTTGGCGGCGGTACAAGGTCTGCCGCAGGATCAGGAGCGGGAGCTTCACACGTCATACGCGGCAACACAATTCGCTATTGCGGCGTATGCGGTCTCTGTGGACAGGGAACACAAAATGTGCTCGTCGAAAACAATACCATCGAATGGATTGGCTGGGCCGACGCGGAAAGAGAATGGGAATCAGGAGCGATCAAATTCCACAGCGCACGTAACATGCTCCTGCGGCATAACGTCATACGTCACGTCCGTCACGCAAACGCAATCTGGTACGATGTCGGAAACCAGAACTGCCGCGTGACATCCAATGTATTAACAGACGTGCTGACCGTAAGTGCGGCGATACACATGGAAATGACACGAAACTATAACCTTATCGACAACAACATAATATGGGATGTCCGCAACGCTGAACCGGGTACACCGGGACAGAGAGGAGCCGCGGGCTCAGGATTCTTTATCCATGCAAGCGAGTACATTGTAATTGCTCAAAACATCATCGGCCGCTGCGATAACGTCGGCGTTTATCCCGTCCTGCGACCGGACCGAGGCGGCAGCGGCTTAGGAATTGAAAATTATGTCTATAACAATATCATCACAAAATGCGGCACGGGTGCAATACAATTCCTCGACAAGCAAAACCATTCGGACGGAAACGTTTTCGCTTCGATGAATGATAGATTCCTCGGATTCACCGAAGGTGAAACAACAAACTGGCTCACTCCGCGACAGTGGCGTGACTCTTACGGCTGGGACGCAAACAGTGTCACTCTGGATATGAACATGGATTTCAATCCCGAAACGCTGGAACTTACGATGGACGCAAAGGACCTGAAAGAAGTTTCGATTCTCGGCAAAGTTAATACTGACATGTACGGCAAAGAGACCGGCGCCAAACGCTACCCCGGCCCATTCGCCGACCCGAAAACAAGTATCACGAGAAAAATCGACCCAAGAGAAATAACTGCGGCTAAAAAATAATGAAACCACAGACTTGTCCGCTGAAGGTGGATTAACGCGGATTGTCACTGATTATTGACTACTGCGACTCTGCCTGTCAAGATGAAGTTCATGTAGGATGGGCTTCAGCCCATGCTGTCATTATATACCAATCATAAAGAATACCGCATGGGCTAAAGTCCATCCTACAAAGCTACAAAGCTGCTAACAAGTGACATATGTCACTCAAATATTTCGGTGGTTGTCCCGATTTGTTTCCCTGTTTGTTGTCATCGCCCATTATGTCTTGGATTTCCGTAATAATTCAAAATTGCTTATCCTAATCTCCGGTATATTATCATTGTTCTTTACTAACTGTCTTGAACCATCCACAGACAACAATATATGCTTTCCTCTTAAATTGAGATCTTCGATTCCGACTGCCGCTAATTTTTTTCTCGTTAACTTCATGAGTTTCAAATACATTTTCTTGTCTAAAAGCCCTTTTCTATAGGCAAGCAAAGCATCAATTCCATGATAAGGACTTTCATCTTTTACAGCAAGCATTTCATCCGGGCCATTCCAATAGCCCCAGAAGATTATGTAATCATGATCTTGTTTCAGGATTGGCATACCATCAGGCGTAACCAGGTGAACGTGGGTTTTGTATCTGTTATCATCATAGAGCGATTCGTCCATCTCTGACCTGCTCGCCGCCATATATATTGCCCGCGGATAAGTTGTCTGAACACCTTTCCTGTTAAGCTCGATAGCCAGGGCAACTTCTTCGAACGGGCTATTGTATCCGTATCCCAGTATTTTGTTTTCCGATTCATTAAATGGATCCACATCAGGCAGCTCTCCGACCCTTGATACTTTCCATACAAGCTGTATATCATCTTTGGTTATTGTGCGATATACCTGGTCAAAGACGGACTGCTTGGTTCTCGGTGTCTCTCTCCATTTCCCAGGATGGAAGTAGTCGAACAAAGTAGGGTCTTTTCCAACAACCCATAGAGCCCCGCCGGTTTCCTCGACCAATCCATACACATAGTCCACTCCCATTATCAGGACATGTTTTAAGTTTGCAGGAAAATCACGGGTGTCTCTCTCATCAAATCTATGTACCTGTTTTTCAAGATATGCCTGGCGCTTTGTTTTTCTTACTTGTCTCTCTCTTTCGGGAGTTCTTTTAAGCAATTCGAAATCGATCATAGCGTATAAAACCTGTCCATTCCTGTTTCTTGCCAGTTTCCCGTCTTTGTTCGGCCTCACAATAATATGGTGCGGCTTGGAATCACCGACCTTAAAACCTTTCCGTTCAGCTTCCTGCTCAGATTGCAAAGTCAGTTTCGCCATGTCATTTTCACTTATATATTTTTGTTCGAATGCCTGGACTGAATCTAAACCTTTTATCCACTCATAGATAACCGCATAGTTTCTGAATATATCTAATTCTACGCCGCTGTGACTTGATATCATAGCCTCCATCTTGTAAGTTTTGCGGCCGAGCCTCTCTAAATCGATATGTGTGATTGGTACATAAATTGCCAGGGGTTTGTGAGTAATAATATGGCCTTCAGATTCGTGGCTCATATCGCGGAGCTCAGTGACTAATGAGAATTCTTCGAAGGGACTGTTGAATTCCACGTTTAGCTCTTTCAAGTCTATTGAACCGGGAATATCCTGTCCCATACGATTCCATTTTACCACAATATCTTTGCTTCGCCCTGCAACTTCTTTAGTCGTGACCTTATATACCGTGCTGGTGCCCCGGAGTCTCTTGGAATGGCTCTGAAACCAGGCCTCATCTGTCCAGAAATTTTCGGGCAGCAAATTGTCAATGCAGGACATACCGTATTGAGTTACGTAAAGATCATCGCCGCCCCGCAGTTTCAGATGTTGATAATCAACGCCAAACAGCCGTATCTTTGTAATGTCCTCGATTTGATTGGGAATGACTTCTTTATTCAAGATTATCGTCCTATTAATAACATGTACCCTGTAACTTTCTAATTACAACATCAATAATCTTACTATATTCATCTTAAACAACAAAGAAATTCTTTACCCGAAATATTTGGTAAACCGGGATTTATTGAATCCATGCATTATTTGCGTTTCCGGCGGTAAGATTTATATTCAGGATTAACGTGTAATTTTCCGATGCGGCTTACTCAGACACGGATTAGTTACAATGGATCAGAGATTTGATATCTGAGATTTGAGATTTCAAATTCTTAGTTGTGACACCTTAAATTACTTCCTTCTGATTTACTCCAATTTTCCAAATGCCTTTTTCAAGAAAAGCTTCTATGGTTTGGCGTTTTGCTTTATTTAACAAATTTGAGTGTGACAATTTGTATTTTTTTGCATAGTCGGAGAGCGTCATAATCTCCGCACCTTCCAGGTACGCAAGCCTTTTGTGATAACTATTCGTAATCGCTTTGCCGACTATATCTTCCATGGTTTGCGATGTGCCTTTTTCGCCGAATTCCTGAAAGGCGTTATAATACATTTTCCTGTCTATGAACTTAATATTAATCGGTACATAACCTTCACGAATCAGCAGATAATTATTTATCACTCTTCCTATACGTCCGTTGCCATCAATAAAAGGATGTGTGTATTCGAAAGTAAGATGCACAAGAGCGATACGTTTTATAATGCTTTCATGACTGCCTGCGTTATACGCCGCGAGCATTTTTTCCAGTCTTTCTGTTATTTCCTCCGGCGCAGGAGCGATATGATTGGCAACTCGAACATACTCGCCTTTCTGGCGGAATCTTCCGGCTATATCATCACGAATATTTCCTATAAGCATTTTATGAAGAAGCAGGATAGCATCGAGCGTAAGCTCCTGTTCTTTGGCTTTCGTATCGATATAAGAAACTACACGAGCAAGGTTCTTCGCTTCAAAAATTTCCCGCTCGGAAATATACCTGTCGAGGTCTATTTGTAAAAGGATTTTTTCAGTTTCTTCGAGAGTAAGCGTGCTGTTCTCGATTGCATTGGAGTTATATACCTGCTCGGCAACCTCTGTTTCAGACAATAGTTTTATAAGGGATTGCTTACCGATAGCAGCGGCGTAATATCGCTCTCGCAATCGATTTATCGCATTAAAGATGTATAATACTTTCGCCATAATTCATTGTATTATATAAAAATTCACGATTTTGTCAACAAAAACGTGAAAAATCACAAAATAATCGCAAGTATTCACGCTTTTGAGCTATAATTCTCCATTAAAACGCCTTCTGGCCATATCAGGAAAAAAGAAAAAGTCCTGACACTTTAAATTCGTCTGATAATCTTCGCCATCTTCGGCAGTTGTAAAGAAATTCTTTACAACTGAATTCTCTTCTAACTCTATACGCTATTTTTCTGTCTTCTGTATTCTCTTTTTATACTATTCACTAACCACTAAAGACTATTAACTGCACCGGACAGCCGTCGTGGGCTTCGATTACTTCGTCAATTTCTTTCATTATCCGAATGGTTTCGTTTAAGACCGCTACTATCTTGTGATAATGCTCGATGTGGCAAAGCATTCTCCTGCGTTAATTGTTATAAAAATAATTTCTGCATAACTATCTATTATCATTGAACTTAAAGGAATAATAAATTTTTTGCTTGAACTTTCAATCATTATAACCGATATTATATATAAGGACTGGAAATATCCGGTCGGTTAAGGGTTTCTGGCAAATGCCGGAAACCCTTTGCTATTTTATGGAAATACTTTTAATCCATATCCTTTTACTACACCCGTTGGGCTTTTTCTTAGTTTAGTTTCAATAATTTCATACGCCCTGTTTGGCTGATTTGGACGAAGCGTTTTTATACCAATAGGACGAGCAATAAGATCAGCAATTTGTAATCCAGTCGAATTAGCTTTTTTGTCAATCATAACAAGATTATATGGTAATATCGTGTTAAAGTAGTTGATTCCATCCTTGATTCTCCTGAAACACAATTCCAGTTCAGCATCTTCTTTTTTGCCCCTTTTTTCTACAATTATTGGTGTTAATTTATCAGATTCACCAATACCAGAAAGATGTCTGAATACTCGCTCAAGGCCAAATTCAAGGGAAATACTGTAAGGATTAATCGGTTGGGTATATTGACCTGTTAGTTTTTTCTTATCAATTATTGATGCTATTACAGTGAAAGATGTGTTTTCAATTAATTGGGTTAATTCGCTGATGAAGGACTCTCTTGTTGTTCTTTCAACCAGTATCGTAAACTCATTTTTGGGTTTCCTTATTTCATGCTCATGTAATACTACTTCATCGTGTCCCCAATATTTTGTTTTAAATTTGGCAAGAGCAGGGATTATATTGTTTATATAATCACTTTTCTTGAATATACAAAATACAAGGACAAAAACGGGATAATCAGGGTCGATGCCAACCAAACCATGATCGCCGCTTTCATCTACATAAACGATATAGTCGCTGAATTGCTTTATTTCGTTTTTTTCCATATTACTATTTTATTGGCCAGCCGCCATTTTCATTTATTGTTACATCAATTTCTTTCATTAAACTAATCGTTTCTTTTAATGCGACTGTTACTTTTTCATAATGTCGAATATCATCGACAGAAAGATTCCTTTGTCTTCTGTCTTTGAGCCATTTTTCGCATACCTGGTAGCCACCTATATGAAATTCCCAAACATCAGGAGAAACTCCATCAAAATACTGATCCTTGTTTATATATACTTTTCCCTTTTGAGGATTATCCCCATTGGCGATATAACTGGGATATCCAGAGTCAACCAGGCAATCACCTTCTATATTAAAAGCAGGCAGACGCTTCTCATCTTCAAGAATATCTGATTCCATTAAATGCAAACTGGTTAGTTTAGAGCCGACTTTACACAAATTCTTAAACAGAGCTTTACTTGAAGGTATTGGAATTCGTGGAAAATCTATTTTTAGAAATTCAGCATATCTCTTTCGATATTCAGGACTATGAAGAACTGCGTAAATATAATGAAATAAGTCCTCAGGTCCAAATGTCTTTGTCAAGTCACCGGTTCCATCCGAGACAAAATCAAGTTTGAGTTTAGGTACATACTCATCAACAAATTCTTTATTGAGATTAGGAACTCGATCCATCTTACTTTTTTCCCACGAATTTGAATCAAAAAATACATTTTGTTTTCCCTTAGAGTTATAGTTATCAATATATAAGTATAATGGAAAAACATTTATACCGCCTCGCCTAAATATATTTGCATCAATTGGTTCTCGTGAAACTGATATCAATGACCATTCAGGATCGTTTACAGCTATTCCTTGCCTACCTAATCCAAGACAAATATTTTCTTTTCCAGCAACATGTTCTTTTAGTTCACGTCTTGGATAATCCATTGCAATTTCATCAAAATAGCAAAAACGTTTATCAAAAGATCTGTATAAACATTGGATATTGTTGTCTTCCCAGTTTTGTTTAGCTTGAGCATTTTGTCGTGATATTTCTAATTTCCAATCTCGATTATCTTTCAGATTGTATTTATTTATTAATTCTTGATTATCAATCTTTGGATTACGTAACTCATTGATACGTTGCTGGATCACAACTTTTTCAAAAGCAATTGCAAAATTATCTCTATGTGTTTGAAAACCAAGGACATTTAATGTCATAATATTATTTATTTTCCAATATTTATTATAATCATTTAACGATTTTATATTTTGTGGTCTAAAAAGATAAAAAGGTTTTTGCGGCCTAAGTTCTTCCCAATTAGTTTTTCTAATATCATTTCTAATGAGCCAATCATACTTATCATTTCTAATCCCATACAAGTCCGAATGATAAACAGCAGTAGGATTTGTTTGATTTGTAGTTTTAACAAAAAGCGCAATTGATACACCTTGCTGAATATCAAAAACGTTTACATCTTTAGATCCATCAGGGCAGGTTTCCTTTTTTTTCTGATTACCGTGCAGGTCAAGAATATATATTTCATCAAAGGTCTTCATTAATGATTGACGCATACCTCTAAATGTTGGATTATCGAGGTAACTATGGTTTGTTATTAATGCAAGAATACCTGAACCAGTTTTTTCAATCCTATGCTGGCCAAATCTAATAAATTTTACATAATCATCCTGTAACCATTTAGGATTTTTTTCTCCAAGAGGTTTGCCGTCAACTTCGTAATAATCTTTAATTAATCTTCCTATGAAATTTGGAACTATTTTACCATTTTCATCTTTCATCCAGCTTTTATTTGCTGAGTGACCTGCATAAGGTGGATTACCGGTTACCACCATAATAGGTAATACTCTTTTAATATCATTTGCTTCTCTTGCTTCTTCAGCAATCCATTGGGCAAAAAGAGTTTTTGCTTTTTCTTCTGCTTCTTCGAGAGTGTTTGTAAGATAGACTCCAAGTCTGTCATCTGAATCGAATTCATAACCCGTTTCGGCAAGTTCAAGTCCGAGTTTCATATGACAAATAGTATAAGGAGCCATCATAAGCTCAAAACCAAAAATACGCGGCAAGAGATGCTCTTTCACATAAGACGACCATGTTCCTTTTTGCGATTTAAATTTATCCTTTATCTGGTTAATAACCTCAAAGAGAAATGTCCCTGTTCCAACCGCCGGATCCAATATTAGAAGTTTATGCTGGTCTGTCCCTTTTATTTTTGATTCGTCTGCAAGGCCGCGTTTAAGGCCGAATTTTTCTTTAAGAAGTATATCTACGCTTCGAACGATATATGAAACAACTTCATCGGGGGTATAATAAACACCTCTTGACTTTTTGAGCTTCTTATCATATTCGGCAAGGAATGTCTCGTAGAAATGTACAACCGGATCTTTTCTGCCTGTTTTACGAGCAAAATCCCTCAGAACCATACCCATATCGCAATGTCGCAGAATTTCTACAAGGTCATCGACAAGCCATGTAATTCTATCATCGAGGTCAGGGCCTGCAATATGAATAAAAGTTTTTCTGAGGAATGGATTTGTCTTTGGTAATAACTGCCAGGCATTTGCCCGGGAAAAAGATTTTCTTTTATCATCTATGCCATGAAAGACAGCATGCTTGTCCTTGCCATAGAGAGTTTTTTCTTCAATATAACAACTGGCACTGAATAAACCATAGCAGATAGTTTGTGCGTACATATCTGCAAATTGTTCTTCGGTTAAATCATGGAGCAAAACTTCTCTGAATGCTTCAAATTGAGAATGCAAAGTTCCTGTTTCCTGCTCGGAGTCAAAAGTTTTATGTATTATTTCTCTCAGTAATCTTGCAATACCAGCCATCTTTAAAGCAAGGTGCTTTGCTGTATTAATTCCCTCCGGCTCGTGTGCGAAGAAGCAATCAAAAAGAACTGCTAAATCTTTTTGGCCTTTTTCGGTAATCCTGAATTTACCATTTTGTTCTTCAGCAAGTTTTGCTGTTAAACGTTTTTCGCCATCTACATACCACCAGAATTCTATATAATTTGTAAAGATTAAGTTATTAAGACTTGGTAAATATCTATTTTTGATTTGTTCTGTTTTTGATTCTTTTCCTAAGTCTTTATTGATATCTTTGCATTCTATATATCCTACTGTTTGTTCTTCCCTTTTCTGCTTTCGTGAAATATTAAAATCAGGAGCTCCACATGCAATTCGTTTAGGTTCATTGGTAGCTGTTATATTTTTTCCAAGGTTCTGTACAAACTCTTTTAATGCGGGACGGTGTGTTTGTTCTGTAGAATCACCTCTCAAATATGCTTCATTGATTTCTAATATATATTTTTCAAAAGCATTTTCTATCATAACTTATCCTTGTTATTGAATGAAATGTTCCGCCATATATTAATCCTAATATTCCTAAAAACTCCTGATTCGCTGAACGACCCGCGAAAAAGCCAAAATATCACTCCAACTCAGGAAAATCAAGCATTTTCGTGGACAAATATTTAGTATTTAGGCTTTAGTTAATTCAAAACTTCATGGTTGTCGGCGTTCTTAGTGGTAAAGAAATGGAAAAACCGATAAATTTACTGTGGTTACCTG
>CAZMPL010000007.1:0-24974 GCA_964567805.1 uncultured Pirellulales bacterium
ATAAGTATCAATTTGCCCAGTCTCAATTTCTAATGGCAATCTTTTTTCTATCTCTGGCAAAAGCTGTCCCTTGCCTCCTGCCCATTTAAGAAAAGGTTTAGCTAAAACTTTATCTTCAATAAATAAACTCACAATAAATCCTTTATGGTCACTTTCAATGCCTTTGCGATTCTTTCGAGATTTTTAAGACCGATGTTTTTCTCTCCGCGTTCGATTTGACCTATATATGTTCTATGCAGGCCTGCTATTGCGGCAAGGTTCTCCTGGGAAAGTTCCATTTTTTCCCTGATTTTTCTTATGTTCAAACCAACTTCAGTATTAATATCACTCATATCAAAATCTCCAGTGTAAGAATTGTAAGATTTGCGACTTTTTAATCGACAGCCTAAAGGTAGCATTTTTAAATAGTTATTAGTTATTCGTGAATAGTTATTCGACTATATGAAAATGACACCGGAGGCACGAGGCGTATATTGCACCCTGATATTTTCATTGTACGAAAAAGGCGGCTATATCGAATTTAATGATAACCTTGCGTATCTTTGTGGTTGTTCAGTGAAAAAGTTCGGTACAATATGGAAACAAATTGAAGCCAAATTCGGCCAAAAACGAACCAAAATATTCCATAAGAAGGTTCTTAAGGAATTGGACATTGCAAGGACTCGCTCACAAATGCTTACAAATATAGGAGTTAAAGGAAATGAAATAAGATGGAATAAAGGCAAATATGATATCGCCGGGCGATCGCCGAGCAATCCGAACGAGAACGAGAACGAGAACGAGACGAGATCGAGAAGAGAAGAGAAGAGAACGAGAAGAGAACGAGAAGTGAAGGAGAATCAGCATCTTCGCTAAATTCGAGCTCGATTAGAAATGATTCTACGGACTCGAATTCGTCTCGACAATGTATGCACGATGAAGCCATAAAAGTCAATGAGACTATAAGTAGCAATCTTAAAAACAGGGGATAGGGTATAGTTGTTAGTGAATAATTTTTTTTGCGTTTAGCGGTTAGTTTCTCTGTGCCTTTGTGGCTTTGTGCCTATTTTCGTCTTTATTTTGTAATATTTGACAACCACGGAATTACGGCTATAATATTACTTTTATAGTTACCACAAATGGACACTAATTCGCCAAAGGAAAGTTATAACATAGTTTGTTTACCAAAATCAGCGAAAATCAGTGTAAATCAGTGGTTACAAATAATAGGCAGAAGTAATGAGTAAAAAATACGTTAGAGCGATATTTCCGGGCTCTTTCGACCCGATAACAAACGGCCACCTGGACGTAATCAAACGCGGCATGGACCTGTTCGACGAGCTTATTATCGCGGTCGGGCGAAGTCCTATAAAGAACCAGCTTTTCTCTCCTCAGGAACGTATCGAGATGATTGAGGAAATTATCAAAAAAGAAGAACTGCCCAACGTTTCCGTCGAGGGATTCGATGGACTAACCGTAAAATACGCGGCAAGCAAGCAGGCAAACGTAATACTTCGCGGCCTGAGAAGCCTTACCGACGTGCAGTACGAGTTTCAGCTCGCTATGACCAATCGCGCGGTTACCGGAATCGAGACGATATTCATTTTGACTTCGGAAAAGTACGGCTTTACAAGCTCGACACTGATTCGCGAAGTCGCTAACCTCGGCGGTGATTTGTCCAACCTTATTCCGATAAATGTGCAGGAAAGATTGAAAAAACGGCTGAGTAAAGAAAATTCCCGTTAAAAATTGAACCTTGTCATACTGAGTCCTCCTTTGATTCAGAATGACAACGTATTAAAAGTTATTATTATGTTTGAAATTAGTGTTGAAACGCATTTTTACGCAGACCACGAACTGGCTCTCACGGACGGTCTGAAAGAACCTTGCCATTCTCATGACTGGGTTGTAACCGCAAGTGTTAGCGGCAAAAAACTCAATAATATCGGAATCGTAATGAATTTCCACAAACTCAGGGAATTGCTCGAAAATATTACGTCGAAATTAAACGGGAAAATTCTCAATAACGTTGAATATTTCCGAAAAAATAATCCATCCGCGGAAAATGTTGCAAAATATATTTTCGAAAAACTCGAGCCTGAACTGTCCGAAAATGTTAAACTGGAATATATTAGCGTTGTAGAAGAGCCGCTCTGCACGGCTAAATACAGTAAATAGCAAAATACGTGTTTAGATAACCGGCGAAAAGGTCGATTATTTAATCATAATTTATTCATCAATTTTCGTTGTCCTATTGAAAAAGAATATTTTGTTTGTATAATGGATTATTGGAAACTTTTTTAAACGAAGAACTTATACAAAGAATTCTTTAGAGATCTTTAAAAATATGCAATGTCAGATTTGTAATAAGAACGAAGCAACAATTCACCTTACTGAGATTTCCGCAGGCGAGCGCACCGAGATGCATCTTTGCGAAAATTGTGCCGCCGACCAGAATATCACAGTAAAGAGTCATATTCCGATAAACGAACTTTTGACCGGCTTACTTTCCGTCCAGCCTACGGATGAGGAAATCGCCGGACCTTCACTCGAGCATCTTTCGTGCCCGAACTGCGGCTTTACACTCGCGCAGTTCAGAAAAGATGGCGTGCTCGGCTGCCCGTACGATTACGAGGTTTTCGAAAGTGTCCTGCGTCCCCTTATCGAAAAGGCGCACGATGGAAGAACAGCTCATTGCGGCAAGATTCCTTCGACTACTCCGGTCGACGCGAAACGCCAGATGGAAATTATGAATCTGCGCAGGCAGCTCGACAGCGCGGTTCGCAGCGAAGATTACGAATTAGCCGCGGAACTCAGAGACAAAATCAACCAGACAGAAAAACAAACTACCTGATGGATCAGTTATATACATATGGACTTGAACAATATCAGCAATAATATTAACGAATGGTTTAACGGCTCCGGGCCGCTTTGTGATATCGTTATTTCTTCACGTGTTCGACTTGCGAGAAATCTCATGGGCCACAAATTCCTGAGCAAATGCACGAACCAGGAAAAGGCAGAGATTCTTAACAAGCTCAAAAACGCAATCATGTCACTCGATATCGGCGACGAAATTTCTTACATAAGCATTGACGAAGCGTCGAACCTGTACAGGAACCTGCTCGTCGAACGTCACCTTATCAGCAGGCATCACGCGATGGGTAAAGGCCCGCGCGGCGCTATTATAAGCAATACAGAGCTGTTCACCGCGATGATTAACGAAGAGGACCATTTGCGAATTCAGGTCCTCAAAGCCGGCTGCCAGCTTCCATATTGTCTCGAAATGATAAATAAAATCGACGATATGATTGAAAAGAAAATCAGGTATTCTTTCAGTTCGCGATTGGGTTATCTTACCGCGTGCCCGACAAATCTCGGAACAGGAATCAGGGTTTCTGTAATGCTTCACCTTCCAGCTCTGAAGATGACCAATCAGATCGAAAAATTCTTCAACGCCGCGAAAGACATGGGACTTACAGTACGCGGACTTTACGGCGAAGGCACAGAAGCCGCAAGCGACCTGTACCAGCTATCCAACCAGATAACACTCGGAGTTAGAGAATCTGATATTGTCAGGAAATTTGAAACCACAATCATTCCCGAAATAGTCGATTATGAAAACGCCGCAAGAAAAGAACTCCTCTCAAAACAACAGGATGTTCTCGATGACAAAATCTCACGCGCGCTTGCGCTTCTGCAAAACGCGCACTTAATCAGTTCGCAGGAAGCTCTGTTTCTGCTCAGTCACTTACGGCTCGGAATCAACATGCATGATTACATGGGTGCTTCCACTCCGGCGATTAAGAAACTGCATGACCTTTGCGGCAAGGGAAAAACACGGCAAATTTCAATCGCGACGATAAACAAACTTTTCATGCTGACTTTGCCGGCTCACCTGCAAATCAACTGCGGCAAAACACTTGAGTCGAACGATAGAGATATACTTCGCGCGAAAATCATCCGCTCGACACTGAATCAGGAAGCATAAACCAATTTTATAACACAAATATCTAACCGCCGAGTTCGCTGAAAACGCAGAGATAATTCTTAAATAAATACTCATATTTATTATTTCTCCGCGTCCCCAGCGTTCACTGCGGTAAAAAAACATTTCAAATCCCGGAAAACCTGCCAAAATGGCACAGAAATTGGTATTTTAAAAAGTACCCGAATATGCCGTATTTCCGTAAACTCTTCTATATCAAGAAGATAGAGTATTATTCCTTCGTCCCCTTTTCATTGGCACGTTTTTTGCTTTATATTAGCCTAAGTATGAAAAATATTTCAGCGAAAGGAATATAAAAATGGCTAAAATAATAGGAATAGATTTAGGAACGACAAACTCAGTTGTAGCAGTAATGGAAGGCTCTTCACCGAAAGTTCTTATAAACTCATCCGGTTCGAGATTGACTCCATCTGTCGTGGGTTTCACCGATAAAGGCGAACGCCTGGTCGGCCAGATTGCAAGACACCAGCAGGTGACCAATCCGGAGAATACCGTATTTTCGATTAAACGTTTCATGGGACGCCGTCATGCGGAAGTATCATCAGAAGAAAAAATTGTCCCGTATAAAATTACAGGCGGAGCAAATGAACTTGTAAAAGTTGACGTGCGCGGCAAGCAATATACACCGCCGGAAGTTTCTGCGATGATTCTGCAGGACCTCAAGAAAACAGCAGAAGATTATCTCGGCGAAAAAGTGACCAAAGCGGTAATTACCGTACCGGCTTACTTCAACGACGCACAGCGACAGGCGACAAAAGACGCCGGCAAAATCGCGGGCCTTGAAGTAGAACGTATCATCAATGAACCGACCGCGGCAGCTCTCGCTTACGGTCTCGAAAAGAAGAAGAATGAGAAAGTAACTATCTTCGATTTCGGCGGCGGTACTTTCGATGTTTCAATTCTCGATATCGGCGATAACGTTTTTGAAGTATTGAGCACAAACGGTGACACTCACCTTGGCGGTGACGACCTCGACGCTGTTTTGATTAACTTCCTGGCCGATGAGTTCAAGAAAACCGAAGGTATTGACTTACGCAGTGACCCGATGGCTCATCAGCGTCTTAAAGAAGCCGCGGAAAAAGCAAAATGCGAATTAAGTACTCAGGTCGAAAGCACAGTAAACCTGCCGTTCATCACAGCAGACGCTTCAGGCCCGAAACATTTACAGATTACGATTTCACGCAGCAAGTTCGAATCACTCGTAGAGCCGGTATTCGATAGACTCAAAGAACCATGCCGCAAAGCACTCGCCGACGCGAAATTACGCTCGAGCGAAATCGCGGAAGTTCTTCTCGTTGGTGGTTCGACACGTATTCCGAAAGTACAGCAGATTGCGAAAGAAATTTTCGGAAAAGAGCCGAACAGAAGTCTCAACCCGGATGAAGTCGTAGCAATCGGCGCGGCCGTTCAGGGCGCAGTCCTTGCCGGTGACGCAGGCGTAAAAGATATTCTTCTTCTCGACGTTACACCATTGTCACTCGGTGTCGAAACCCTTGGCGGCGTAATGACAAAACTTATCGAACGCAATACGACAATTCCGACAAGCAAGAAGGAAGTGTTCTCAACCGCCGCGGATAATCAGACTACAGTCGATATCCACGTCTTGCAGGGCGAACGTGAATTCGCACGTGACAACAGGCCGCTCGGCAGATTCCAGCTTGCCGATATTCCACCTGCACCTCGCGGCTTGCCGCAAATCGAGGTTGCATTCGATATCGACGCAAACGGTATTCTTAACGTATCAGCGAAAGACCTCGGAACAGGCAAACAACAGTCGATACAGATTAAATCGAGTTCAGGCTTAAGCGAAGAAGAAATCGGCAAGATGACGAAAGAAGCAGAAAGTCACGCGGCTGAAGATAAGAAGAAACGTGAAGTCGTTGACCTGAAGAACCAGGCGGACCAGTTGGTTTACTCGACAGAAAAGACACTCAAGGAACATGGCGCAAAAGTTTCCGCTGACGTTCGCGGTAATATCGAAAACGCAGTAAACAATCTCAAGGAAGCAGTCAAAGGCGACGATGGTGACGCGATTAAGAAAGCGATTGACAATCTCGGCACAGTAAGCCAGGAACTTGGCAAAGTCCTTTACGAAGAAGCGGCTAAAAAACAGCAGGCTTCAGGAACAGGACCACAGGGAGCACAGACACCTCCTCCGCCGCCACAAGACAACGTAAAGAGAAAAAACGGCGACGATGTTATAGACGCAGAGTTCGAAGCGAACGACTCACAATAGACAACCACTTAAAGAAGAGTGCTAACATATACACAAGGGCGGCGTAAAAACCGCCCTTCCTTTTTTAAACTTAGCTACGGAGAGTACAGCGCGGTATAGCCGCAACCAAATTTATTTTTGTTAGACACAGATTTCACTGATTACACAGATTATTCACTCTCACGACTCTGCCTGCCTTGACGTAGCCTTGTACGAAGCCAAGTCATTCTAGCGCAGGCGGGAATCCAGAACACTTGAGCTTAGCCATCCCAAGGGAAAATAAACACAAAAAAAATGCAGGGTGTGCTATGCGGACTATTTCCTGACTCGGTTAGTATTTTTCCGTTAAAGAATTAGTAAGATGTCACCATATTTAAGCATTACGTAAACAAATATTTTATGTATGCTGTATTTTTGTAATTGAATTGACGTTTAACTCGTGCAATGCTATCATTTCCAATGTTAGCGAAAGTTAAATGTTGTAAGCGTTTTTTTATGAAAAAGAAAAAAAAGATAAAGCGTAAAATTCAAACTAATAGAACGAGGAAAAATCAACGTAGGACAAAGTTGTTATCTTCAGGTGAACAAAAGAGTAACCTTTTGTACCAAGGTTGGAAACTATTATTAAAGAGTATTCATCATACATGGAAAACAATAACTGTTATCGTTGTAATTGTAGGGATTATTGCTAATATTTATGCTTTTTCTCCAAAAGTTAAGGTATATTCTAATATTCCCATGAAGCCAGACAAGGCAATTAAACATCCGTTTATAATTGAGAACAATAGTACTTTTCGAGTTACAGATATAAGTTTTACATACTTATTCAGAAAGATAGAATCCAAAGGACCAAGTTGGCAAAGCACAGGCAATGATGTTCTCACTGCCACCGATCTTCCAACTACAACTCTAAATTCTGGTGAACAAACAACTGCATTCTGCATATCCGGAATTTCATATAAATATCCAGTAACTTCAGCTGATGTAGAAATAATTATAAGTTATCGATATTTCGGTAAGCATATTGAGCATTTTAGATTTGCAACTTTTCCAGACAAAAATGAAAATCTTATATGGACTCCAAAAGCAATGGCAGAAAAATAGACTTATATAGAACAATTGACAGCATGGGCTAAAGCCCATCCTACACATAAAGAATTAGTTAGGTGTCGCCCGATTTGTGTCACCAGATTTGCAGGTTTGTCAGAATTCAGTTATTATTGTTTTTACAAATTCCATTTGTTTATTCCTAAAAGCAGTATATACTTATTCTGAACTCTTAATTTTTATATGCGTAATCAAATATTTTTTGTTTATTCGATATTCAAGATTATCTTGACGTAATTATAGTGAGGAACGATTGGAACTCAAAAAACTTCAAACAAAAAACCTTGAATTAATAGCTGCAACGCTGGAACATATCAATGCGGAGTTAGAGTCACCTGAACAACTTACATCTTTATTAAATACACAAGTGGAACCAGGCTGGCCGCCCGGGGAATATGACAGGAACGCTCAGGAATTCTTTTACAATTGCTATAAAGAAAACGGTATATCAGTTATTGGTTGGTATGTATGGTATGCAATTACATTACCCAAAAATAACATACCGTCTTTACTTATCGGCGCAGGAGGTTATTTCGGACCTCCAGACAAAGACGGGATTGTTGAGATTGGATTTTCAATAGTGCCGTCACAAAGACAAAAAGGTTATGCTACAGAAATTGCAAATGCACTTGTAGAAAATGCATTTAATGACAACCGTGTACATAAAGTTATTGCGCATACGACCATTCATAACAAAGCTTCATGCAAAGTACTTGAAAAATCCGGTTTTAATTATATTTTCAATAAACACGAATCAAATAATCTTTTTTTTGAAAGACTAAAATAATAACCGATAGATAGAAACGTAGGATGGGCTTTAGCCCATGCTGTAAATCTATTTTTTCAGGCCGCGTTCGAGGTCGTGGATTATGTCGTCGGCGTCTTCGATGCCAATCGCTAATCTGAATAATGTATCGGTTATACCCAGTTCGTATCGTTCTTTTCTGGAATAGTCGTAATAGCTCACCAAAGCAGGATGAGTAATAAGAGTTTCGCAGCCGCCGAGACTCGGGCCGATGTAACAAAGTTCCAAACGGTCGAGGAAACGTTTCGCGTCTTTGATAGTTCCCTTGATCTCAAATGTCACTACTCCCCCGCCGCCAGTCATCTGTTCTTTCGCAACATCATAATGTGGGTGACTTTTCAGGAAAGGATAGTAAACTTTTTGAATTCTCGGATGAGCTTCGAGATATTCGGCTACCTGCAAAGATGTTTCGTTCTGTCTTTGAACACGCAGCGGAAATGTTTTCAATCCGCGCAGCAGAAGATAACAGCAATGCGGATCAATAAGACCTCCCATTGATTTGTGAAGGTTGCGGATTTTTTCAATTAATTCGGTTTTTCCAAGCACGGCCCCGGCGAGAATATCATTATGTCCCGCAAGATACTTCGTACAACTTTGCAAAACAAGGTCTATTCCGAATTCCAGGGGTCTCTGGTTGAGTGGTGTAGCGAAAGTGCTGTCTATCAAAGTCAGAACGTTGTGCTTTTTGGCAATTTTCTTAAGCTTATTCAAATCGAAAATATTCAGGTATGGATTCGTAGGTGATTCGGAAAATATAAAACGAGTATTTTTCTGAATCGCTTTGTCGAGAATATCATAGTGCCCGAACGGAACGATGGTACAGCCAACACCGAATTGTTTCAGATAGGACCTGCAGAATTCAAGAGTCTTTTTATAACTATCGTCGGTTATGACAATATGGTCACCTGAATGGACAAGTGTTAGTATAGTCGTAGTTATGGCGCTCATGCCGGAAGTAAAGACAACACAGTCTTCGGCATTCTCGAGGTCGGCCAGTTTTCGCTCGGCTATCTGTGCGGTCGGGTTGCCGTACCTGCCGTATTCGAAATGCTCCTTACCCTTTTTGGTATAGTCTTCAATATGCTTCGAGTCGGCAAACGTGAATGTTGACGTTTGGATAATAGGCGTAGTTATCGAATCGGCGTATTTACGTCTCGGCTCACCTGAATGTACCGACCTTGTGAATATAGATTGTTTCTTTTCTTCTTTCCCCTTTTTACCGGATTTCCTTACCATTTTAGTCCTTATTAAAAATTAGAATTATAAGCTAATTCTGTATAATAACCTTATTCTTTACATTACCATGGAGGTCAATTGTAACATCTTCGAAAGTTATTGCAATTTTGTTTTTTTCAATTGCTTTACGAATTATATTGGTAAGGCCGCTGCAGCATGGAACTTCCATATGTATTACAGTAAGACTCCGTACGTCATTATATTGCAATATTTCAGCCATTTTATCGATATAATATGCCGCGTCATCCAGTTTCGGACAACCAACGACAATACTATGGCCCTTTAAGAATTTCGCGTGAAAATCACCCATCGCAAAAGGTACGCAATCCGCTACAAAAAGCAGGTCTGCATTCTTAAAATACGGTGCCTGCGGCGAAACA
Source organism: uncultured Pirellulales bacterium (assembly GCA_964567805.1). Lineage (GTDB taxonomy): Bacteria > Planctomycetota > Phycisphaerae > Sedimentisphaerales > Anaerobacaceae > JAFGPS01. The sequence continues at coordinate 9,732 of CAZMPL010000007.1, forward strand.
AGCTTCAACTGGACCGGCCAGTGACCAAGCTGCGAAGAAACATCGCCTACGGCTTTTTTCTGCGATTTATCTTGTTCTGGAGTCTGTTTTAAATCTTTTGACATCATGCCGGGGCAGACAAAATCTATAGGTATTTGCTTTTTCTTTTGATTTTCCAGGTATTTTTTTGTCGCTTCCTCGTCGAACTGTTCGGCTTCTCGCTGTTCTATCGTAATCGCGTCCTGCGGACAATGCCCGATGCAGGCTCCGAGACCATCACAATAGATTTCACTGACCAGTTTCGCCTTGCCGTTTATCAGTTTGATTGCCCCTTCAGCGCAGGCGTTGACACACTGGCCGCAGCCGTTACATTTTTCTTCGTCAATTTTAACAATATTGCGTTTAACCATAGAAACCACTCTTTCTCAATTTTCGTATTTTATAAACATCCTGAAACTGATTTATCTACGTTCAAAGCATAATAAAGTTTATTTTAATACTGTTTTTTGCTCTTTTGAACAAGAAAATTAGGCTTTCACTCTCCTAACATCCAAAATAAATATTTACTCACACAAAGACACCAGGGCACAAAGTATTAAAATAGATTCGCGATGATTAATTGAATTAAAACTCTACACACTATACACTCTACGATAAACGCTATTATACCACACACGACTCATCACAAATATTATCCCGCAAAGTCACAACGGCGCAAAGCATTAAGAATTGCAAAAGAAAAAAATTAGCGGCCTTGTCGAAAATGCCCAAGGTGCGCCTTCGAGGGATATAAATATTATTGTAAACCTTTTATTCGCACATATTAACTTTAAAGCATTGATAATATCCTGAATTAATTAGTAAGGTGTCCCCAGATAACTAAAGCTACAGTTCCATCATGTCAGTCGGCTTTGGCAACAGCCCTGGATGTCTTAGACGCTGCTAACACCAACCTTGCAAATGCACAAGCCGCTTTAACAGAATGTCTGGCTGATTTATGACCTTGATGAATAGAGAGAATGATACTCTATAGTGTTTTGTGAAAAAATATCTTTACAATACCTCTCCTTTTACATAGACTTACGGGGTCGAGGTTGAATACGAAAAAAAATTATAGGTCGTAATAGTCAATTTTTTTGTAGAGGTTTCTAAATTATTGTACAAATTCGAATGGAGTATTAATGAAAATGAGATTTTTAGCTGTTGCTGGATTTGTGTTTACAGGCCTCGCATGGTTATTGGCAATTGTTGGGGTTCTACGAGGGTTTTCAATTCAGATACCATCGATTACTTTTTTCTCCTGGGCAGGCGGCTTTATTTTAATAGTATTTCGGGCATTTATTTTAAAGAAGATTGATAAAGGCTTTTGGGTTAGTAATATGGCCACTGATTTATTTTTCTCAGCAATGGTTATTTGTGTTTTTTTTCAATTTTACTTTGAAAAACAAGGAAATCAACTTTTCAGGAAACAACTCTATAGCCAAGCTCTAAAGCAGTATCAAAAAGTCTATGAAAATCATTATCTCCAGTTTGGCTATAATATCGAGGCCTTTTCATCGCTAACAAAAGCGGCAGAATGCCTTTGTCAACAGGGTGCTTTTGAAGAAGCACGCAACCTCTATCTCTTTGCAATGGAACGATATTCCAAAATTGAAAAAAAGATAGCTAAAAACCGAATACATGATATTGATGAAGGTTTGAAAATTGTTGCCAATCACGAAACGGACACACTATCCTTGATCGAATTGGGAAATACTTATCAATATAAATTGTTTTGTAATAAGAAAGCAATTGAAACTTATAAAAAAGTAATAGAAACCACAGATTCTGAACAATTCAGAAAATTAGCTTCAGAGTTAATTGATGAGATAAAAGAACCGGAACTTTAAAATGAGCTACAAAACTTGTAAGCCAAGCATATGTCGATTTTTAGTTAATTCAGGTGACACCTTACTAATTAATTTCCGAGAATTACCTGCTGTTACTCGATACTCTCACCTACAACTTTTAATTTATTATTGAAATACATTTTCTGAATTCGTTCCGCGTTTTCACAGAATTTATCTACTCCCTGCTTTTGTATATATAACAAATTAAAGCATTTCATATTGTGATATCTATACATGCCAATGTTTTCCGCAGGCATCAACCTGTCACACGGACATTTTGCGCATTCAAAACAGAATTTATATTTCTGATTTTCCGCACATTTATATATACCGCATTGCTTTCCGCCCAGTGAAGGAGCAGGACAATGACCATCAACAGCCCGGCAGCCTTTGCATGGCAAAGCTTCTTTGGGAAAACCTTTTTCAATCAGCATGTTTATTATGGTTGAATCATTTTTTGATGCTATACATTGAGAGCAACTGGTTCCACATGGGCCCACGCTATTCAAATTATTACTCATTAATTATTACCTCATTTTTGTTATTAATATTTATACTTCTATCCTGCCGCCGCTCAGGATTTTTATCCGCTTTTCGAGTTTCTTGTTCGAAATAAATTTATATTCATTACCTAACTTGAGTGACACTTGCCCATTCGCAACGATAATTTCAATATCCTTCCCTGGAGCTTTCTTACGTAACACATTTGCTAAAACGAACGCTTTTTCAAGTCCGTCTCCTCTTTTGTAATTTGCAACCTCATCGGGATGAGCAAGACGGTCACTATCATAAATGGAACTGTTATCCATTTTTTCAAGCCACTCATATACTTCCTGCAAAGACATTTTTTCAGTCTTCTCGATTGAAACAGGACTGCGTTCGATAGAAGCTTTTATAAACGGCAGCCAGTCACAAGTTTGCATGTCACGATATGCATAAAAAGCCAGGTCGGCTGTAGTATTTCTATTTCTGATTTTTTTAAGATATTCGATAATCTGTTCCCTGCTCTGGTCCGGCGATATTTTAACAGGTTCCAAATTAATATAAGTCTTATGTGAATCAGGTAATTTTGCCTTGATAAAAATAAAATCCGCCAATTCATTTACGAATTTCTCCGACTCAGGAACAACCTTCTCGATTACCTTTTGTAATAAGTTTCTGTCCTCCTGGTTTTTCATATCAGGTTTTTTCTTTTCCAAAAACCTTTTCAATTCATCACATCGAATTCTATTCGGAAGTGCATTTCGCCTGAAATCTTCTTCGGAAACTTCAGCAAGTAATTTTTCAAAGGTCTGGTCAGCCACGCGATAGTTGCTTCCATGCTCATAATGGAAAATTACCTCAGCCTCGATAAATTCCGGCTGATTGTGACAGTTTCTGCAAATCTGGAAATATTTCTGATAACTATGATTGGATCGCAGGAAATTCGCGAATATGCTCATTGTAATTTCTGTTGAAAGATACGAATCCAGCTTATCCCTGAATTTCTGATAAGCCTGTGGATCTATTGTCGCTTCTTCATAGAGACAATGCACATAGCCGGTATTGTGAGCAACTATCGTGACATTCTCGTTTCGCAAGGCTCGCTGGGCTTTATTTGTAATTTCCGTGCCGTTGAACCACATGGTTTTTGTAACAATCCTGCGGTTATTCGTTAAAATTCCATCCTCCATATCGATGAAATTCTGCGAGTGGAGCGGCGTAAGTATCATATATATATCTTCCAGTGGAATTTGGCAGACTATAAAAGCCGCGGCCGCATATAACGCCGCAAGCGAAACGCATTCCCCCGCCGCTCTTGGGTATCCATCCTTGTACCGGAATGCGTCCATTGCTTCCACTGTTTCCGTTTTCCAGTATGGAATTATGTTACTATCATATTTATCCAGTCCAAAATGCTTTCTTATATCCACATCGAAGTAATATTTGTCACCCTGATAACCGAATAAAGCATTGCTTTGTGCAATTTGTTCAGGGCTGATGAAACTCTCGAAACGTTTTATTTCGGTCTGCTGGTTCGTAAGACCCCATGTTTCGAGATCGAGATTGAAATCGAATTCGTCCATAATAAACTGCTTCAGACGCATTAACTTTTTATAGCTGCTTTTTCCTTCGAGTTTTTTGAAACAATCCAGTTCTCGCCATTTCCAGATAACCGGGCTCATGATATTGGCAAGAACAATACTATACATTAGTTCTGGAAACACAAAAATCTCCATATCCGAGAGAGTTATCGCTGAGGTGTATTTTTCCAACTGTTTTGAATCCATGAATTATTAACCTTTAACTTGTTAAATTCCGTTCCATTTTCGAACTGGTGTTATTAAATCGTAAGAAAAAAATCTTACAAAGCATACCAGTATAATCCAAATTATTCAATTGAGAATATTCCTTAAATAAAACGAAAATGATATTTGTATTTTTCCATAAGTTCCTATAATATATAATTTTTATCTAACAATAAGCACTAAACATAAAATACGTTTATGTTTAATTTTTATAAGTATATTAAAAGTTGTGCATATCTATATGTGTACTAACCATATTAAAGTTCTATAAAATCCTGCTTTTCAGATAAAAAACTGTACAAAATGAACCTTTTTGTCCGAAAATAATATAACTAACGTAACAAAAATTTTGTAACTTTGTATTTAATATAAAATGATGCGAAATTTTCTTTTTTTTGTTAGTTGTTTCATACGTCATTTACCTGCTTATTTTACATATATTCTTGTATAATAAGCAGTTAAGAAAATATATTAGTGAGTTTCTGCTAATTTATTATTAACGGAGCGTTGGAAGTGAATCCCGTAAAGTATGAAAATACTCGCTATCTAACAATTTTTTTGTAAGAAAATGACTCTCTCAAGCGTCTGAAAGTACAGTCGTGGGCATTAATGCTCTATTGGAGCATGGTAAGTAAACAAGGATGATGTGGCGTAATATGGACTTAAGTACTTATTATATAAACAGTTAAAACCATATAATTATTTTTTGAGGCAAACAGATATAAAATGACATTGCGAAGAAAGAAAAAAATTGGCGAATTACTTTGCGAAAAATCATATTTAGAAGAATCAAACCTTGAAATCGCATTAGCTGAACAGGCGGGCAAGACAGACGAACATCGTCGTCTTGGAGAGATATTAATAGATTTTGGTTATGTAACTCAAGCCCAATTAAATGAAGCTCTTGCACTTCAGGTTGGCATAGAAAGAATAAGCCTTATTGATATATCTATTGGAAGCGAAATTATTTCTCTGGTACCCGCAGAACTGGTTAGCAAATATAATGTATTGCCTCTAAAACTCGAAGCAAGAAATCCAAATGAAGGTTCCTCGAACGGCGACGGAGAAGTTCTGGCGGTTGCTATGACCGATCCATTCCAGCCCCAGGTGATAGAAGATTTGAGATTTATTACCGGTTATCCAATCCGACGATATTTTGCCGATCCTAAAGAACTGGAAAACGCCATCCTGAAGTTCTACGGCAGTAACGTAGCGAGAATGCTGGACAACCTTACACCGGAAGAAGCTCAGGCCGAAGCAGAAGGAATTGCTGAAAGCGATTTAAGCGCCTCAAAACTCGCAGAAATGGCAAGAGAACCCTCCTTGATTAACCTTGTGAACCTCATCATTCTCGAAGCGATTGACAGTAAGACGAGTGATATTCATATTGAGCCTTTTGAACACGAAGTAAAGATTAAATATAGAATAGATGGTTTGCTCCAGGAAAGAAGCCCTTCGTCAAAAAGATTAAGAGCGGCAATTACTTCCCGTATTAAGATTATGGCAAATTTGAACATTGCCGAGCGTTTTGTTCCACAGGACGGCCACATCGAATTCACAGGCAAAAAGGGAAGAGTAGATATTCGTGTTTCCACAGTACCAACGGTATATGGTGAATCAATCGTTATGAGGCTTCTGGATAAAACGGCCTCGCTGCTGGAACTTGAAGAACTGGGTATGGACCCGATTTCGCTGGAAGGATTCAGTATCCTATTAAAGAAAAATCATGGAATCGTTCTTGTTACAGGTCCTACAGGTTGCGGTAAAACGACCACACTATACGCGGCGTTGCAGAGAATATACTCTCCTACAGTAAAAATGATTACGATTGAAGACCCGGTCGAATATCAGCTTGATGGTATTAACCAGATGCCTGTAAATCCCAAGCGAGGTCTTACATTTGCGACAGGTTTAAGGCATATTCTTCGTCATGACCCGGATATCGTAATGGTCGGTGAAATTCGTGACGGCGAAACAGCAAACATAGCTATTCGTGCCGCTCTTACAGGCCACCTTGTATTCTCGACACTGCATACCAACGATGCACCTGGTGCGGTTACACGTTTGGTCGATATGGGTGTCGAGCCGTTCCTTCTTGCAAGCTCACTTGAAGGTGTATTGGCACAGCGACTTGTTCGTAAAATCTGTACAAGATGCAAAGAGGAATACACACCGGATGATAGTATGATCGCAATGCTCGGATTAGAAGGTACTACTATGAAATTCTATCACGGCAAGGGTTGTAATGACTGCAATAATACAGGCTATTCGGGACGAAAAGGTATTTTCGAATTACTTAGACTCAACAGTAGAATTCGCGAGTTGATTACACAAAAAGCTCCTTCTGAAGTTATCGGTAAAGCCGGTTCAGATGACCATATCAGCATGCTCGAAAGCGGTGTTAAAATGATAGCTAAAGGCGTAACTACTCCTGAAGAAGTTCTCAGAGTCGCAAAGAGTATAAATGAAGATGATTAATAATTGAAAATAAAAATAGTTTTTGAGAGAAATTAAACGTGGGTAAATTTTCTTACAAAGCAGTTAGTAAAAGCGGTGAACATATAACAGGCACATTGGAAGCTGTTGACAGAAAAAGTGCAGTGTCAGTTCTAACAAGCCAGGGACATTTTGTTACGGAACTCTTGGAAGGCTCGAAATCAAAAGAAGGTGAAAGCTTAATACCTTCGATTGATTTTAGTCAATTCAAATTGGGAAAAAGAGTCAGTACCAAAGATATACTGGCAATGACGACACAGTTGAGTACAGCTTTAAGAGCAGGACTTCCGTTAGTGAACGGCCTGGACCTTATTCATCAGCAGCAAACTAAAATCGGAATGAAAGAAATGTTAGCTGACCTTATAAGCCAGGTCAGTTCCGGACAATCACTTTCGGATGCTATGGAAAAACACCCGAAAATTTTCAGTCCACTTTATATTTCTATGATTCGAGTCGGTGAAACCGGTGGTATTCTCGAACAAACTACCGCTCAACTGGCAAGCATTTTGGAAAGAGACGACAAAGTAAAAACAAATATGAAAAATGCTTCGGCATACCCGATGTTTGTGCTTATCATAGGAATGACCGCGGTAACAATTATCATAACATGGATTTTGCCGCAGATATTAAATACCATATTGGAAACTGGAGCAGTGGTTCCTCTTCCAACACAGATTCTGATAACTGTAAGTCATTTTATGAAAGCTCTCTTTAAGACCCCACAGGGCTGGGCTTCTATTATTGGTATCATAATCGCATTTGTGTATTTCAGAAGGTGGACAAGAACAAAAGGCAGACTCAAATGGGACAGCTTTAAGCTGAAAATACCTATTTTAGGTAACGTATTAAGAACAATTGCGGTAGGAAGATTCGCAAGAACGCTCGGTGCGCTGACAAAAGGCGGTGTTATCATTCTGGAAGCTCTCGCGGTAGTTCGTGATACACTCGGAAATGAATTATTAGGCCAGGAAATTGATATCGTCGCCGAAAAAGTTAAACGCGGCGAATCTCTCGCTGAACCTTTAAGTGCTTCAGGATACTTTCCTCCCCTGCTCGTACAAATTACGGCTATCGGTGAAGAAACAGGAAAACTCGACGAAATGCTTCTTAACGCGGCGGAAACATTCGATTCAGAAGCTGATTCTGCTCTTAACAAATTTATGGCTATCTTTCCCGCAATGCTGATTTTAGCTTTGGCAGTAGTAATTGGATTTATCATTGTCGCGATACTGCTTCCAATGATTAATATGCAATTATCGGGTGGAATGTAACAGTTAATTTAACTCTGATTTTCATGGAGCCAAACATGAAAAATATAAATGCTTAATTGAAAGGAAAAAAATGAGGCGGAAATATGAAACAAAAAGAAAAGGCTTTACGCTTGTAGAATTACTCGTTGTAATTGTTATTCTGTCAATACTTTCTGGTATTGCGGCACCAAAATTCTTCGAGCAAATCAAGAAGGCAAGATATGATTCATGCAAACCCAAGATGGCACAAATTGAATCTGTAATCGAAACTTTTTTGATGAATACACAAGATTACCCTGTAAGTCTCAATGAACTGATCGTTGACCCGGGACTTCCAGGCTGGGCGGGACCATATTTGAAAGAAAAACAGCTATATGATCCATGGGATAATCCTTTCCAGTATATTCCATACAACGGCGGCTATGACTTATTTAGTTACGGAGCAGACGGCCAGGACGGCGGAACAGGATACGACGAAGATATTTATAACGACAATTAAATGTATTGATTTGCTTATTCATACTGAAAAACAAATCACAGAACTGAAATAAATGGAAAATCAAAGTGTACAATTCGATAACAGATATAAGAGTGGTTTTACTCTTATTGAGCTGCTGGTTGTAATAGTTATTATGACTATTTTAACTGGTATCGGAATCGGTGCTTTCGGGGGAACAACCCAAAGACTGAAAGTACAAAAAGCAGCAAGCAGCCTTCTTATGATGGCACAATATGCTCGAATGTCTGCTATTGAAAATCAGACAATATATAAATTGTACATAGATAATGCCAATAACGAATTTTATCTTCTTACAACTCTTGTAGATGAAGAAAACGGGACGGCAGAAGAAATCATAGTTGAAGAATCTATAGTCGAACCGGAAATTCTTGATAATTCGATTACTATCGAGGATGTAAGGCTTTATTCCAATGATTATAATTCCGGAGGCAGTTCCAGTAACATTTACATTATAGCATTCATGCCGGATGGAACCTCGCAAACATCTGTAGTGCAAATCGGTGACCAGCAGCACCATTTCACTTTAAGTGTTAATGAAGTAACCGGTAAATCCAAATTAATCGAAGGCACTATAGATGATGTAAAAGTTGACACTATTGATATAGATGCTGAGTATTAATTCGAGCAGAAATTTATGAAACTTAATAAAACAAAAAAAGGTTTTACTCTGATTGAGACGATTGTAGCCAGTACAATCCTGTGCGGCTCTGTCTTAACAGTTACGGCGGTCTGCTCGAAAGCTCTTTCTAATACAAGATTAAACAGGCAATATGAAACTGCTATATCACTTGCAGACAGACAGCTCAGTTTGATTGATTATGTCGGAATCGACGAATTCATCGAACTCGGCTCATTTGAAGGTGACTTCGATAAAGAAACATATGGGTTGCTTTATACATGGGAAGCAACTTATCAATATGAGAATCTCGATAACCTTTACTATTTAACTGTTACGATACGCTGGATTGATAACAATCGTTCTTATAGTCTGGCTGTAGATACCATGCTTAACGGCATCAGCATATATGCTGAAACAACTGAAACTGAATAGAAGTAATATGAAACTAAACGCGAAACAATCAGGATTTACTTTGGTGGAAATTTTAGTGGCTTCCACGATTGGCACATTTGTTTCATTAATTGCCGTGAGTACATTGCATACTATAATCAGAAGCAGTGATATGGCGGAAAAAAATATTAACGCCGCGTCCGAAGTCAGGTTTGCCTCGAACATTCTTTCTCGTGATCTTGTTAATTTCTACCGTACCGAAAGTTACGAAGACACGGAATTCTACGCTACGACGCAAGCTTATACTGAGTTCGAAACAGCTCGCCTGTATTTCTATACAGTCAACAAAGCGAAAGCCAGAATCTACGAACCGGAATGTGATATTTACGAAGTCGAATATTACCTTGATATGGAAGAAGATGACTCTCTTTCTCTAAAAAGACGAGTCTGGCCGAATCCTAATCTTGAGTTCGAACCGGGCGGAATACTGACAACAATCGCTGAAAACGTCGAGTACTTCGATGTAAGTTATTTCGATGGAGAAACATGGTACACAGAGTGGCCTGAAGATATGGAAGGCCCGCCTGACCTGGTTGAATTTACTCTTATAACCAGGCCGCTTGGATTGGGTAATTATATCTCGGAAACTCATCTTGTAAATTTAGTTAAACAGGCTAATGAAACAGAAGCAACGGTTCAATAGAAAAGTGAATCATAAAATAAATAACGCTTATAAAAGTATTTTTTTGAAACTTATAAATAATGAAAATTAGCAGCAAAAATAAAGGTCTTGTTCTTGTCGGAGTGCTCTGGATTGTAGTAATCCTCACTGCCATAGTTGCTGTACTTGGACGCAAAAGTCGTCTTGACAGCAAAATAGTAATTGGCAGGTCCGAATCAATTCGAACCAAATGGGCATGCCGGGCCGGAATAGAAAGAGCTGTTGCATTACTCAACGAAGACGAAAAAGATATCGATTCCCTTAACGACGTCTGGGCTTACAGTCCTGAAGATTTGAATGATTTTGAAATGAAAGGCTGCTGGTACAATGTAATAGTTTCAGACGAATCAGGCAAACTGGATATAAATACCGCGTCGTGGGAACAGCTCATGGGATTGCCCGGTATGTATGAAGACATCGCGGACGCAATCATAGACTGGAGAGACAGTGACGATGAAGTCAGCGAATTGGGAACCGAAAGCGGCTATTATGAAAATCTCACATTCGGATATCCAATTCGAAACGCACCTTTTAGAACAATAAGAGAATTGTTATTGGTCAAAGGTGTTACCGAAGAATTATTCTACGGCGAAGATACGAATCTGAACGGCAAGCTTGAGTATAATGAGATGGACGGTGACACCAATCCGCCATACGATAATGGTGACTCTATTCTCGACCAGGGCTGGGCCGCTTATATAACATGCTATACAACAGACAGCAACAGTACAGAATCTGATGCAACACAAACAGGACAGAATACGAATTCATCCGCAATTATAACCTACGCTTCGAACAATAATCAGAATATAATTCGAACAGCCCAAAATACCGGCACCTCCACTATATCTGCTGTCGCACAGGGAGGCCAAACCGGTCAAACTGGTCAGACAGGACAAACAGGACAAACAGACCAGACCGGTCAGACAGGTCAGACAACAACAGATGCAAACGAACCAACAACTGAAGAAACAGGAGCCTTAATGGTGAATGTTAATACAGCTTCGGAAGTAGTTCTCGCGGCCTTAATGGGTGGCGACGATAGCGCCTACATAGCTGCTCAGGCAATTATCACATACAGAAGTAATTTAGAGAACGGAATAGAAGACGTCTCCGAATTATCAAACCAGGGCATAGTAAACAGTGACATGTTAAGCATGATGCAGGATAATTTAACAATAACTTCCAATATATATAAAATCAGTTGCATTGCAACTGCTGATCGTGGCGGCGTCGCCGGCACAACATTAAAAACAGAAGTAGTAATTGACAGAAGTACAAGTCCATACAAGGTACTATACTGGTATCAGGGAGCAAGTAATTAATGGCAAATGAAAACGAAAATATTATTAAACAGTCTGTAACTGCAATAGCAAAATCCGGCAACAAACTTAAAGCCGTTGATATCCGAAAACAGGATACAATTATTGAAGTTCTCATGACTAAAAGCGGCGAAGAAAATGTTTTTAACTGGCAGGACTTCGCAACCAAATGCAACTTGTCTTTTGATTCGACTGTAGAAGCAGAACCAGAGAATCGCAAACCTGTCGTAATAGGATATGACTCAGCAGGTACCGCATTCTCCCGCGTGAACATTCCTGAAGTAGAAGACAAGGAATTGGAATCGATGGTGAAACTCCAGGCTGAAAGCAGATTGCCTTTACCTGCAAACCAGATGGAGATTGCCTGGCGTGCAGACAAGGAAAAAGAAGGCTTGTTCGCAATTACTCTTGCCGCGGCAAGAAGACAGCAGGTACAGGGCTTTGTTGACAAAATTATGAGCTTTAGACCTACGAATATATTCCTTGATTGCGAAGGCATTGTAAAAGTATGGAAAGAAATCTTTTCCGGAAATGCTCAAAATGCCGTAATAATTAATACAGATTCACGAAATACACAAATCTGCCTGACAAAGAAAGGCCAGCTTATCAACGCGGTCGCTCTGGATATGGGTATCGAAGACTTGACCGGAACAGAAGCAGAAGAACAAGCCGCGAATATAGAGAGATTCGTGCAGGACACAAGAAGCATTGTGGACCTGTTCGGAATCGATAAAACTGACAAACTTCAGGTTTATATCCTTTCAGACGGCAGTGACACATATAACGATTTGGCTTCTTCTCTGAAATCTGAAGGTTTGAATGCAGCGGCAGCCAAACCTGATACTAAAAAGTTCAATGCCAAAAGCAAACTTACCGCAGAGGACATTTTCGAATATCGTTTGCAAATCGGCCTTGCTCTTATGATTATTGAAACAACAGGAAAAGAACTTAATCTTTTCAAAAACATATATAAACCCTTCGGTGAAGAAAAACAAACACACTGGTTATACTCACCAAAGATTGCCGGTGCCATAGCCGCTGCGGTTCTCATCATATTCCTTGGAGTTGCTTACGCGATTGAGGTAACAAAACCGAATAAGATGATTCAGGTAATCAAAGATGCCGCTCCGGATACTGATATTGAAGACCTTGTTGAGCAGCAAAAAGTCTTAAAAGCTATTCAACAGAATAGAATTGATATCCTCCAGATTATCAATGAGCTTTCTGCAAATCCAACAAATAATGCAGCCGCTGCTCCAGGACGCAGAGGACCGATGAATAACGGAAGAATACAGATTGATAGTCTTGACTTTAAAATGGGACGACTTATTACAATAACAGGACAGGCGTCTGACCATACAACATTGTACAACTTCGAAGACCGTTTGAAAAAAATACCAGGTTTTAAAGACGTTAAATGGAGTCCATCCACACAAGCAAGAAGCAACACAGGTACTTCTACTCGACCAACTTCGAGTACAAGAACCACTTCTCCAACTTCGAGAACCGGCAGAAATACGTCTTCCAGTCGAACCGGCAATGGCGGCATGATGGGAGGAATGAGTGGTTTCGGAAGTGAAAGTGTAAGATTTTCTATGGAATTCGGTTACGGAAACTTCACTGGAAATAGTCAAAAAAAATCAACTAATAATAAATAATTTATACGAGAATAAAAACTATGTTTGAAAAAATGAATGAAAAAGACCAAAAGACTATAAAAATGGGTGGTTTAGCTGTACTGGCTTTAATCGTCGCTTTCAGTGTTTACCAGGGATACGACTACTGGACAATCCAAAAGAAAAAAGCTAAGGAGCTGAACAATGATTTAGATGCCTTAAAAATGAACGATTCCGCTCATAAAAAGCTTATGGCAGATGTTCCGATTTTCCAGATGCCTCAGGAAGATTCTATACAGAAAACCAACTTCCGTAATTACCTGAACCAGCAATTCGAACAACTGAGAATAAGCACAGATCCATGGGTCGAAGTAGCCAAGCCAAGTAACGCTGTTCGTCCACCAGCCAACTATAATGCGTTATCATTAAAAACCAGTACAAGAGGAACAGCACGCTTCCAGGATATTCTTAACCTTTTGGCGGCTCTGAAACAAAATCCTTATTATGTAGGTATTGAAGAATTGAAAATTACATGTGATCCGCAAAATCCACAATTAGCAACTTTAAGCATTGTGTTAACAACATTTACAAATAATAAGAGGGCAAAATAATGAATCTCAACATAAATCTTGAAGAACTTAAAGAAAAGAAAGAGCTTGTATCAATCATCCTGCTCGGCAGTGCGGCAATACTTGCTGTTTTAACTTGTATCTGGGTTACAAAATACTTACTGCTTTCAACCAAGACTGAAAACATTATTTTGAATGCTATTAAACAAAGCCAAAGACCTCAAACTGAAGTAGAGCAGGTTTTGGCAGATACACAGAATCTGGTTGCGTCTCTGAGAACAAATAATCTCTTTGCTCCGCCGGTGATTGAAACTCCTATTACTGAAGAAAGAGTTATCGCGGTAAATCCTATCAACGAAATTACTGCTATATTAGGTAATTCCGCATATATCAATAGTAGCTGGTATAAAGCCGGTGACGAAGTCAGAGGTAGTGGAGGCAACGCAAAAATTATCGCAATCGGACTTGACTCTGTTACAGTAGAGTTTAACGGAATGACAGAGATTTTAAAACCGATTAACGCTACTACACGTGCATCAGAAATTTCATCAACAAATCCTATGGCAAGTATGATGGGCGGCGGTATTTCCTTTAGTAATGGCAACATAACTATAAGCACTTCAGCCGCTAGTGATATCCTCACAAGATTAACCGGCCGTGGCGGTATGATGGGAGGCATGATGGGAGGCGATATGATGGGCGGTGGTATGATGGGAGGCGGTATGATGGGAGGCGGCGGCGGACGTGGTGGACGCGGCGGCGGCATGGGAGGCGGCGGACGTGGTGGTCGAGGCGGCGGTGGTGGTTTTGGTGGTTTTTAATGAAAGAACGATAACGAATAAAGGTTTAATATTATGAAAAAACCAGAAACAACAGCAACATATATAATGATTTGTATTGTGGTACTTGTAGCTGCGTATGGATTAGGCTATTGCATCAATGAAATCAAGGCAAGCAGGACTGAAGCCGCACAAAATAAAATACTAATCCAGGAAATTAAAAAAACCGAAGCGTACTCGCCGGCTAATCAAAATCAGGCGAATACTTATACTTTCGCACAAGACAGAAACACCCGCACAAATACAGATAGAAATATACAGGATTTTGGCCAGCGTAACAATATGATGGGACAACCTGGACAGATGAATGGAAATTTTGGCAATCAGGGTATGAACAACAGAGGAATGAATATGGTTAGTGGTTCATCGGGTATGGGAAGACAAAATTTCGATCCCCAGAGCATGACTAACAACTTTCCTTTTTACAATAATCAATATATGCCTGGTACACAGGATGAAGTAGAGGAGCCTAATAATTCTAATCGTCAAGGAGGCTATTAAATACAATGCGATAAAATTATTTTTAGGAAGAACTTAATACCGGAGTGTCCGGATTGGAAAAATATTCAAAAATTAAAGAAAGTTAAAAATTGAGGTGATTAAAATGGAACGTTCAAAAGGATTAATTTTAATAGTAGTTGGTCTTGCAGCGATACTTATTGTCTGGCAGGTAGGTTTTAAATCGTCAGAAACACCAACTGAAACGAATTCAAATGCAAACAATACTCCAAATTCACGGATTGAA
>CAZMPL010000007.1:24984-27759 GCA_964567805.1 uncultured Pirellulales bacterium
GTAGTCGGTCTTGCGGCAGCACTTATTGTTTGGCAGGTTGGTTTTAAAAAATCAGAAACACCAAAACCTTCATCAGATAAGAAAGAAGTTTCAGATACATCAGCACAGCCAAGACAACCAAGGCAGCCAAGACAACCAACAGCAGAAAATGCTTCACCAGAAAACCAGACTCAACCAACAAGGTTATCGCCAAATACACGTCCAGCGGAAGCTAATTTCGCTGATAGAGCCCAGGCACGTGGTAATACTGGAAGAGGAGGAAGAGGGCAAACGAATTTTCGAAGTACTGGTTATAAAATCGCTATTCCAGAAGATATCAGTACCGCTGATCTTCAGGTCATTTACTCAGAATACTTAAAAATCACCGGCGGCCGAACGGTAAGAACAAGAGGTACCAGAGGCGGCGGTGGAATGATGGGTGGTGGAATGATGGGCGGCGGTATGATGGGCGGCGGTTTTGGTGGTATGGATGCAACCGGCATGATGGATATGATGAACCAGGGCGGCATGGACGCAACCGGCATGATGGATATGATGAACCAGGGATTCGGCGGAATGGGAGGTTTTGGCGGCGGTATGGGCATGGGCATGGAAGGTATGGGCATGGGTGGCATGGAAGGTGGTATGAACGACCAAACAAACATAGACGAAACTCAAAACAACTTTTAATGGCAGCTTAATAATATTCAAAGGAGATTAAAATGTTTAAGAAAATAACAACAATAATAACAATTGCTTTGATTTCAGCAATTCTGCTAAATCCTATAGACTGTTTTGCCCGAGGTGGCGGAGGCGGCCGCGGCGGAAACCGTGGCGGCATGATGGGAGGTATGATGGGAGGCCAACCAATGGATGCTGAAATGATGGAAGGCGGTATGATGGGAGGTATGATGGGCGGAATGATGGGTGGACGCGGATATCAGCCTGCCATTGATGTTAACGAATTCAAAACAAACAAGCTGCTTACTTATCTTGTTGACGCTAACGGTGCGAAAGTTGACCCGAGCAAACTCAGTAATGAAACTCTTCAAAATTTATACATGCAAATTGGAAGAAGCGATCCGGCTGTAATCGACACAACAAGATTCAGCAGCTTGAGCCAGGTTAGTGGAGTAATTCTTGGACAGCCGGTTATTTTAGATCCGAATGATAAGGATCCTTTGATCAGTGTCCAGCTTAATGGCCTGACTATCAATGCGATAATCGACAGGCTTATTGAATGGACAGGAAAAGCTGTTATGCCTTCCAATGAAGCGCTTGGTTTGTCAATTACAATTTTTTCACCGGCAAGAATGAGACAAAGCGAAGCTCTCAATCTGCTATATAGCGCAATGCGTCAACAGGGATTCGTTGCAGAAACAAGAAACAATATCATTTACATTATACCCTCAACACAGTCAAGACAAATGTATGTTGATCTATTAGATGATAATACAGATCTCAAAACACTCAATGCTTTAGATGTATTCCGAAAAGTATTCAGAGTACATAATTACAGTGCATCGACAATGGGACAGTTAATTCTCCCATTCCTTAATTCTACAGGTAATGTAACCGCTGATGAAACAACCCAAACTGTAATGGTTACAGATACTGTTGAGTCATTAATTCAGATTGAGAAAATTATCAATAAATTTGATAATACACTGGCCGGTACAGTGACAGAAATATTGAAAGTTCAGCACAGTGACCCGACGGAAATGGCTAATATGATTTCCTCTATCATGGCCAATAACATTACATCTACAGGTATGCTTGGCGGCTACAATATGGCTGGCATGATGGGCGGCATGATGGGCGGTATGCAGCAGCAAGGAAACCGCGGCGGAAACCGAAACGCAACTACAACTACAAATACCCGTAATGCAAATACAAGAAACAACCCAGCCGCAACAACAGGCAGGAACACCGGAAGAACAACCAATCCTGCAAGTATGATGGGTATGGGAATGATGGGTGCATCGGCAGGTGCTTCAACCATCGGAACAGGAAAACCTGAACCAACACTTATTCCGGATTCAGTCAACAAGATTATCATCGCAACCGCTACAGCTGAAGACATGGTTAAAATTAAAAGATGGTTGATTGAACTTGACACTGCAACTAAAGTCGTTTGGAATCCTCCGGATTTACTATCTCTTGAAAAAAATCAGGTTGTCCAGAAAGTCTATTATCTGCAATATAACACTCCTGACAGATTAGCTCAAATCCTCGAGCCTCTCCTGACACCGGATGGTTATCTCACGGCAGAACAGGACACAGGTACCCTGCTTATCAGGGATACAGTTGCAACTTTATTGCAGCTCGAAGACATTATAAAAGAATTCGATAAAGAACAGTCAAATCCGCAAGACCAGCAAATATTTATTGTCGAACGAGGTGATGTTCGAGAAATAGTCGATATTATCAACACAATTCTGAATGGTTCTTCTGCATCAGCAACAGGAACAAGAACATCTGGTTATACAACTGGAACTGGAAGAACAGGAACGACTGGAAGAACAGGAACAACCGGAAGAACGGGAACGACTGGAAGAACGGGGACAAATACAAGAACGAGCTTTTAATAATGTTTACTCATTATAATAATAAAGGAGAATACAATGTATAATAAAATAACAAAAACTCTTATAGCAATATCAGTCATATTACTGATACCCACCTTATGCTTTGCACGTGGCGGTGGCGGTGGTATGGGCGGCGGCATGGGCGGCATGGGCGGTGGCGGCATGGGCGGCGGCGGCGGTCGTGTTGCTACAGGTTTTACCGGTAATG
>CAZMPL010000008.1:0-25568 GCA_964567805.1 uncultured Pirellulales bacterium
TCCGGCTTAGCTCTAAAGATTACTTGTCACGGCGAAGCCTAATTGGCGCAGACGGACACCGTGAAACAAACCCAATTTGGCAAGAATACAGGACACAGCTCGTGCTGCGTAGCGAAGGCTACTTCGCAGAGTAGTAAAAACAGAATACAGGCCCGATGGGCTCCATGGGAGAGATAAAATGTAAAAACAAACCCAATTTGCCCGCCTGGGGCGGGAAATACTAATTGATAAATGTGAAATCCTAATTGGAGGAATAAAATGTAAAACAAAGCCAAAAAAAGGCACAAAGTGACAAAGTAACAGAGGCACAAAGTTTTTTACTAAGTGGCTCTATGCCTTTGTGACTCTTTTGCAAAACAAACCCAATTCAAATAGTTTAGTACACAAGTGCAAAATAACTTATGACTTATGAACCTAAACCTTATGTACTCTTAGTTACTACTTAATTCCGAGCAGGTCGCTCATTGAGTATAAACCGGCTTTCTGGGTAATTATCCATTTAGCCGCTCTTAGTGAGCCGCGGATGAATGTGTCCCTGCTGTGGGCGGTATGGTTCAATGTCAGTGTTTCGCCGAGGCAGCCGAATACTACCGAATGTATGCCTGTAATGTCGCCTGCGCGGATGGCGTGCATCCCGATTTCGCCTTTTTTGCGAAGTGCGTCCTTACCTTCCCTGCCGTAATTGAGGCATTTGTTTATATCTCTGCCCGTTGCGTTGCAGATTTTCTCGGCTAATGTAAGTGCACTGCCGCTCGGTGCGTCTTTTTTGAAGCGGTGATGCTCCTCTATTATCTCGATATCGTAGTCTTCGCCGAGCATGGCAGCGGCTTTGCCTACCAGCGCGAACAGGACGTTCATGCCCATACTCATATTGGTGGCATAGAGAATCGGTACTTTCTTCGAAGCTTTGCCGACCTGTTCTTTCTGGTCCGAGTTCAGGCCGGTCTGGCCGGAAACCAGCGAAACACCGTTTTTTGTGCAGAAATCAAGGGTTTTCGCTATCGCATCGGGTAAAGAAAAATCGATTACCACGTCTGCGGCTGCTTTCGGGAAAGTATCTGTTATTTTGACGTTTAACTGGCCAATACCCGCATTCAGGCCTGAATCTTTACCTAAATCAGGATGGCCGGGCATTTCTACGGCCCCTACAATATCAAATTCGCCGGACTCCTGGGAAATCGCGATAAAGCGTTTGCCCATCCTGCCCGCGGCGCCTACGATTATTACTTTTGTTTTCATTTTTAAGCTCTCAAATACAATAAAATTATTACTAAATGAAAAATATAGCCTTATATTTGCCAAATGCAAAAAATTTTTATTGAAATATTCAACATTTTTTATATGATTAGATGTTTTAGGTTTTATAAGGCAATTAATTATGAAAAAAGATATACATCCGAAATACGAAAAAGTAGTTGTACGCTGCGGTTGCGGCAATACATTTGAAACAAGAAGCACCTCTGAAGAAATTCACGCGGAAATTTGCTCGAACTGCCATCCTTTCTATACAGGTAAGCAGAAATTTGTCGATACCGCTGGAAGAATCGAAAGATTCCAGAAAAAATACGGCACAAGCTACATTAAAAAAGATAAAGAACAGAAAAAATAGTTCTTTCTCAAAGAAACAAATAACCCTTCAGTTCCTGAATTCTCAGGATGAAGGGTTTGTTTTTAAACAGGGATTTTACATTATCAAATCAGCATAAATCTTTTATTTAGTGTTAGTTATAGCATTTTCCATTCTTTTGGTAACAGATTAATATTATGAGTGAATCAGAAAACAGCATAATCAAAAAGCTCGATGAGATTAATAATCGATATAACGAAATCGAGGCGGAAATTTCGAAACCGGAAATCGCTTCTGATCCAACCAAAATCGTTGCACTTTCAAGGGAACAGGGAAAAATAAAAGCTATTGTCGCGAAATACCGCGAATACAAAAAATCTTTATCGCAGATTAATGATGATCAACAAATTATAGCTGATGCCGAAGCCGATGAAGATTTGAAAATTCTGGCTGAAGAAGAAAAAAATCAGCTTGAGACCAAAAATGAAAACCTTCTCGAAGAAATAATCAGTACTCTTGTTATGGCCGACGATATGAGTATCGATTCTGTAATTATGGAAATTCGTGCCGGTACCGGAGGTGACGAAGCGGCACTTTTCGCACGCGATTTGTATGAGATGTACACAAGATACGCTGAAACCCGAAAATGGAAGATCGAATCGCTTGATTTCAGCACAACGGAACAGGATGGTTTTCGTGAAGTAATTTTCGGTATTAAAGGTACCGGCGTATGGTCAGAGCTTGGTTATGAAGGCGGCGGACATCGTGTCCAGAGAGTACCTGAAACTGAAACACAGGGAAGAATTCATACTTCAGCTGCTACGGTGGCGGTTTTGCCCGAGCCGGAAGAAGTCGATATACAAATCAATCCGAACGATGTCTTGGAACATGTCAGTCGTGCAGGCGGTCCCGGAGGACAAAATGTTAATAAAGTCAGCAGCGCTATAAGACTCGAACATATTCCAACCGGAATTACGGTTAATATGCGTGAAGAAAAGAGCCAGCATAAAAATCGCGCCAAAGCATGGCGAATTTTGAAAAGCCGAATTTTCGAACATTACCAGAGTCAGAAAAACGCCGAACGTGATTCGAAACGTAAAAACATGATTGGCTCAGGTGACAGGTCACAAAAAATAAGAACTTATAATTTTCCGCAAAATCGTGTCACTGATCACAGGATAAATCTGTCACTATATAACCTTGACAGGATAATGGCCGGTGACATGAATGAGCTTATTCTCGCACTGAAAAGTTACGACAGAGAACAAAGAGTGAAAAATCTATAAAAAACTTCAGGTTCGATATTTGAAGTCTTTGGTCTAAGGTCTTGCTTTTGGAGTCCATAATGATAGTTATCGTTACCGGAATGGTTGGCATTGACAAGAAACGCTACCTGCAGAAGGTTTGTCAAATCGCGGCAAATAAAGGCAAGGAAGTCCTTTTATGCAACGTAGGTGACATGATGTATGCGGAAGCACCTGATATCCCACCCGGTAAAATCCTCGATATATCCATGAAAAGGCTCCACTCATTAAGACGCAGCGTTTTCAAGGACATTATCGCGCAATCTAAAACCACTCCCAACATTATCGTCAATACGCACGCAACTTTTCGCTGGCGTCACGGTCTTTTTCCAGCCGTAGATTTTGACCAGATGCGTATATTGAACGCCGATATGTATTTTTGCCTCATCGATAGTGTCACCGCGCTTCATGCAAGATTACAGGAAGAACATTCTGTCGAGCATACTCTCAAGGACCTGATTGTATGGCGGGAAGAGGAACTTATCAGCACTGAAATGCTTTGCAAAGGAATTAACGACAAAGTCCCGTTATACTGTCTCGCTCGCGGCTTAGAAAACGAGACTTGCGAAGTATTTTACAAGCTGATTTTCGAAAAGGATATCAAAAGAGCATACCTCAGTTTTCCAATGACAGCGGTCAGTAACATGGAAAATGTAAAAAAGGAAATAAACCATTTCCGGCAAACGATGAATAATATATTCACCTGTTTCGATCCGGGAGATTTGGAAGAATCACATCTTCCTTCAAGAGCCAAGGACGCCAAAAACTCCGGTTCGAAAAGCTTCGATGAGGGTTTCGAGGCTAAAAAAATTCAACTCGAAACAAATCAGGTACTGCAGATTGAACGTGACATAAACAGCCAGACATATACACGCGATTTCCTTTTGATTGACCAGTCCGATATGATAATCAGCTTTATACCCAGCTTTGCAGACGGTAAAGCGGCGATATCCAGCGGCGTGGAAAGAGAATTGCAGCATGCCCACGAAGCGGCTAAAGATGTATATGTTATCTGGGCGGCGAAGCAGGCTCCTTCTGTATTTGTCACTCAGACCGCGACAAAAGTATTTTATAATATTAACGACGCGATTGATTTCTTCAGGAAGAAAGGATATATAAAATCGTGAACATTACAGCAAAACAATTAGCAGGTTATATCGACCATACATTACTTGATCCGACCGCGACGAAAGACAGGATTGAAAAATTATGTCACGAAGCGATAGAATATGGTTTTCATACAGTATGTATTAATACAAGGTGGATTTCTTTAGTCGCGGAGATACTCGAGAATACACAAATTAAAATAGATGGAGTTGCCGGCTTTCCTCTCGGAGCCGATTCCACAAAAATAAAAGTTGCACAGGCTAAAGAAGCTATTTTCGCCGGAGCAGATGAAATCGATATGGTCGCGGACCTGGCGTCAATAATCGAAGGCGACCATAAATATCTGATTAATGATATTGCTTCGGTTCTCAATGCGTGCAGGTCAATGAAACCGCCTGTAATTCTCAAAGTAATTATCGAGTCAGCCGTTCTTACTGATGAGCAGATAGTTTTCGCATGCAAGGTTGCGCAGGAAGTCGGAGTAGATTTTATAAAAACCAGTACAGGTACGAACGCAGCCGGAGGCGCGACAGTCGAAGCCGTAAGATTAATAAAAGAATCGGCTCCTAAATGCAAAGTAAAAGCGGCAGGCGGAATTAAAACCGCACAAGTGGCGATTGCAATGCTCGAAGCCGGAGCAGATAGAATAGGTTCTTCTGCAGCAATCAAAATCATCGAAGAATTAAAAGCCATATAAGAGCAAAATGGATGAGAAATTTGTCAGCGAAACAATAAAACCTCTTGAAGGTTCATTCGACACCGCCGCAATGACGAGGGGCGAACCGGGCTTGCCCGCAAAATTTTTATGGAGAGATAAAGAATACACAATTGCCGAAGTGCTTGAAGCCTGGAAAGAAACTGGTCCATGCAGAAACGGCAGTCCGGAGAATTACCTGAGAAAACACTGGTACAAAATACAAACCACTGATAATATTATAATGACCTTGTATTTCGAAAGACAGGCCAGGTCAAAAAAACAAAATAAAGCAAGATGGTGGTTATATACAATCGTGTCGCGAGCATCTTGCCCGCTAAAGCATGGGCAAGATGCCCATGCCACACAATAGAAATTCTTACAAAGGAAAGAAATGGAAAAGATGACAGGTTTTTGCGGTTTGGTATGCAGTGATTGCGGTGCTTTCATTGCGACAAAAAATGATGATAACAAAAAACGCGAGGAAATGGCTAAACTATGGTCAAAACAATTCAAAGTTGATTTTAAACCTTCCGACATAAACTGTGATGGCTGCGTTTCTGACAGTACACGCTTAATCGGGCACTGCAATGTTTGCGAAATAAGAAAATGCGGCAAGTCAAAAGGTATTCATAACTGCGCATACTGTGATGATTACGCATGTGAAAAACTCGATGGATTTTTCAAGATGGTCCCGAACGCAAAGAAACATCTCGATGGAATCAAAAGTAACCTATAAGCAAAATAAAAAGATTGCAATGACAAATACTCTCATTAGCAAAAATCAAAACGTACTATGTAAGCTGTATTACAGAAAACTTTCTGTGCATGCGAATTTACCTGCATTGAATAGGTTGTTTTCCGAACTCGAATCAGCTTCCATTCTCGGCACAAATTCTTCAATAGGTGAAGCGGGACGATTCAGTTACTGGGCCGCTCAACCTGAAGAAATATTCGAGTTCACATCAGGACAAAAATATCCTTTTGAAAAACTTCAAAGAATTCTATGCAAGTACCAAATCAATAAAGACCGCACTCCCCTGCTGCCTGATAATATTTTCTGCGGCGGATGGATTGGATTTTTCAGCTATGAGCTTAACAGATATATCGAAAAGCTGCCTGTTACAACAACAGACGATTTGAATATGCCGCTCATAAGACTTTGTTTTTATGATTCTGTAATTGCTTACGACCATCTTGAAAAATGTTTCTGGTTGTTTGCTCTCGATTTACCTGGTGACATAAAAGAGCCGGAACAGAAACTCGATGAGTTGGAGAAATATATTGAACAATCACAACATATTAAAGTCTGCCTCCCTGCTGAATTAAGTACTGGAAATATTGATTTTGAAAATATTCAATGCAATATGAGCAAAGAGTATTATTTGCGGGCTTTTAAAAAAATCAAGAAATATATTTTCGATGGTGACGTTTACCAGATAAATTTCTCGAGAAGATTCGAGTACGAATTCGAAGCTGACTCAATCGAACTGTTTAACTGGCAGAATTTTCACAATCCAAGTCCTTATTCGGCTTATATAGATGCGGGTGAATTTACAATCGTAAGCGCTTCGCCTGAAATGTTTATAACTATTAATGACGGAATCATAAGTACACAACCGATTAAAGGGACAAGACCAAGAATAAAGGATTCGGATATTGATTACGCGACAGATTTATTAAATAATGAAAAGGAACAGGCCGAGTTGAATATGATAATCGACCTTGAGCGAAACGATGTCGCGAAAATATGTGTACCGGGAACAAGAAAAGTCACTCAACCAAGGACAATCGAAGCATACCCGACAGTTTATCATGCGGTTGCGACAATCGCGGGACAACTTAGCAATGATGTTTCGTTCTGTAATATTCTGAAAGCCATGTTCCCCGGCGGCTCAATTACAGGAGCACCGAAAATCCGCTCGATGGAAATTATCGATGAAACCGAACCAACCGCAAGAGGAGTTTATACCGGAAGCATAGGTTTCATCAGTTTGAACGGAAATACATCTCTGAATATCGCAATCAGAACAATTATAATAAAAAACGATAAAGCATATTTCCAGACCGGCGGCGGAATAGTCGCAGATTCCCAGCCGGAAGCAGAATGGGAAGAAACAATCGTAAAAGCAAAAGCACTCTTAGCCGGAATAAAATCAATTACTGAGCCACAGAGTGCACAGAGGACACAGAGAAAATAAATAAACATATATATACATTAAGAACTTGAAATATTTCTTTTATCTCAATAAATTATTAAAAAATAATATTTATAAAACAACTTTTAAAAAGGAAGTGGACATGATTACAACATTGTATAAAAGTAATAAATACTATTCATTATAAAATACTCTGTGTTCTCTGTGTCCTCTGTGGCTATTATGGAAAAAATATTTTTAAATGATAATATAATCGAAATCGAAAACGCGAACCTTTCTGTCACTGACAGCGGCTTTTTGTATGGAGCGGGACTATTCGAGACTATGCGAAGTTATAAAGGCAAGGTCTTTTCGCTCGATGACCATTTGGACAGATTGTTTGCCAGCGCAGCCGCCCTATCAATCAAAATCGACCATGACAGGAAATTTATCAGCGACGCGATATACAACCTTCTTGACGCAAATAATCTTTCTGACGCAAGGTTGCGCCTTACTATATCGAGTGGTCCAATGTCACTATCTCAGGGGAAAAAACAGGCTACAATGCTGATAACCGCAACTCAATTACAGCCTTATCCGAAAGAGTATTACGAAAAAGGCGTACTTGTAACACTTTGTCCGTACAGGCAAAACACAACGGACCCGACCTGCGGCCATAAGACCACAAACTACTTTCCACGTATGCTCGCATTGCAGAACGCTCATCAAAAAGGCGCCGCAGAAGCATTATGGTTTACTACTGAAAATAATCTTGCCGAAGGATGCGTGAGTAATGTTTTTTTAGTTAAGAGTTCGAAAGTTTTTACGCCGCCTTTGTACACGCCTGTGCTCGGAGGTATAGCAAGAAAAACCATCTGCAAGCTCGCGTTGAAAAATTCTGTTGAGTTGGTAGAAAAAGACCTCAATATTAATGATGTTCTGGGTGCGGAGGAGATTTTCCTCACAAACGTTATCATGCAGGTTATGCCGGTTGTACAGGTCGAAAAACATACCGTTGGTCAGGGCAAAGTCGGAGTGACAACAAAACTGCTTCTGGATAAATTCAATGAATTGGTCGAAAATATATAACTCAAACTGACCGAATTAACTTTTGTCATACTGAATCGAAGATTGCTTCATTTCATTCGCAATGACATTTCCTTTTTATTTTTTTTTATTTTTTTGCATCAAAATCGTATTCTCCAGCGTCTATACAATCAGTAGTCCGAACAGAAGAATTACAAGAACCTGCGGAATCGTGGATTACTGAGTTTTTTGAAGCATTACATTATAAATCAGTAATATTAGTCTGCGCATACATGAATTTCATTTTTAACCGCAGAGTTCGGAGAGAACGCAGAAATAATAAAATATATTTCTCTGCGATCCCAGCGACCTCGGCGGTTAATAAATATTTACGGCTAAAGGAGAGCTTCGGAATGAAAAACGATTTTGATACTCCAATAAAAAAAACTCCAAAACATTTTGGCTCGAAACACAAAATCGCCGCTGTAATTCTTACTCCCCTGTTTATCGCAGCTTTCTTATCAATTGTTTCATTGCGAGCAGAATTTTATTCTCGACCTCAGAATTTTAAGTTCAAGCACGTAATAAAAAATATATCAAATATATTCAGCTTTGCCTCTATACATAAAGAAAGAAGGTATGCTCCAAGAATAAAAATGAATCTAATAGAAGCGGCTATAGATACATATTTACTAAATACTAATCAATTTCCCAAAACACTTAATGATTTGATCGTTGATCCTAATATCGCAGGCTGGTGTGGCCCGTATGTATACAAAAACCAGCTTAACGATACATGGGGCAGGCCTTATATTTACAGAAGTTATTTAAACAATCAATCACAACCTAATGGTTATATAATTATAAGCTATGGTGCTGACGGAAAACCTGGCGGTAAAGGTATAAATACGGATTTTCACAATGATTGAGAAGAAGAAATTAATAATGCTTGGCATGGAATTATTAACGATATTTCTCGTAATAATTATAACGTTGTTTTTCTTTCTTGCACCGCGATTTTTTGTCGGCAAAGGAGTATCCGAGTCTCAAATCGCAAAGCTTAAGATGGAGCCGCTTCGAGCCGCTATACATAATTATATTCGCGATACAGGCAGGCTTCCGAGCAAGCTTGAGGATTTAATTGTTTGCCCCGAAGGACTTGAAGAGATATGGACGGGACCGTACATAAGGGCAAGCTATATGTATGACCCGTGGAAAAATAAGTATATTTTAGAATACGGTTACAGATTGCAAAGTTACGGTGCCGATGGTATAAAAGGAGGTGATGGTAAAAATGCAGATTTAGAAACGTTTACTGGACTGGTTAAACAATGAAAATAAAAGATATTGCCGAAAAGATTAACGAAATCGTTCCGGTTAAAATGGCTCTGGACTGGGACAATGTAGGATTATT
Source organism: uncultured Pirellulales bacterium (assembly GCA_964567805.1). Taxonomy (GTDB): domain Bacteria; phylum Planctomycetota; class Phycisphaerae; order Sedimentisphaerales; family Anaerobacaceae; genus JAFGPS01. The sequence goes on from CAZMPL010000008.1 coordinate 9,251, forward strand.
AATTGGCGACCCGAACAAAGATGTAAAAAAAATCCTTCTGACAATCGATACAACAAAGGAAGTTCTGGCCGAAGCGAAAAGGGAAAAAATCGACCTTATCATAAGCTACCACCCCGTTATCTGGGACGGCCTGAAAAAAATCACTACCGACGATTCTACCTTTGTTGTTTTCAATTTGATTAGCTCAAATATCGCGGTTTATTCAATACACACCGCACTGGATATTCTTACCGGCGGAGTAAATGACGGCCTTGCGGAAATACTCGGTATCACAAATCCCAAACCAATCGGAGATTACATTCAATACCCTGATGGTGACAATTACAAGCTGATTGTATTTGTCCCGGCTGATTCGCTTGCGAAAGTTTCGAACGCGGTTTTCGCCGCTGGTGCGGGAGCTATCGGAAATTACAGTAATTGCGGCTTCGGTGCCGAAGGAACGGGAACTTTCAAGCCGCTCGAAGGTTCAAAACCCGCAATCGGCCAAAAAGACAAACTCGAAAAAGTAAACGAGATCAGATTCGAGACAATTGTTCCATCTCCAAAACTCAATGCTGTAATAGCGGCTATGAAAAAGGCTCATCCTTATGAAATGCCTGCCTACGATGTAATCAAACTCTATAACGAAAACCTGCTCGGCCTGGGAAGAATCGGTTTATTGGAAAAACCAGCCAAAATTTCTGAACTGGTAAAAAATATTAAAAAAGTAACCGGCGCAAAAGCAATCGGCCTTATCGGAGATGAGAAAAAACTCGTTAAAAAAGCGGCAGTATGTGCCGGAACGTGCGGCTCAATCATAAATTCAATTATCGCCCAGAAAGCGGATTTATACCTTACAGGCGAGTTAAAACACCACCAGGCAATAGCCGCCCGGGAAGCGAATCTGACCTGTATATGCCTGAGTCATACGGTTTCAGAAAGGTTTATTCTGAAAAAACTGGCAAAACAATTGCAAAAACCGCTAAAAGGTACGATAATAAAGGTCAGTAAGAAAGATTCTGACCCTTTTAGATGGATGAATATATGACAGAAGAACAGGATATAATAAACAAAGAGCAGCAGGAAGCTGAAGAAAAATTAGAAAATCAAGACGAGAACGAAGATTCAGACTTATCAGATATGCCTGGCGAGTCTGACTTATCCGACGCGGCAGAGATTACTGAGGAATCAGATATTTCCGAAGAGATACAGGAAGATACAAACAATAAATCTGAATCGTCAGACTCATCCGAAGAGTCCCATGAGTTTGAAGAAACTGATAACTCAGAACCTTCTGAGGAAACGGAAGAATCAGGCCAGTCCGACATGTCAGACAAGTCTGAAGTATCGGATAGTGGCGTGTCACTCGAATCTGTAATCGAAGCGGTATTGTTCGCAAGCGACGAATCTCTAACTCCCGCAAGACTTGCGAATATTATAGAATTGAACACAAAACAGGTACGTGACATTGTCAATAATCTCAATGATAAATACGAAGCAAATAAAAATGCTTTTAGAATCGAGCAGATAGCCGGTGGTTACCAGATGCTCACGTTAAGTAAATTCAATCACTGGTTGAAAAAACTTCTGAGAGAAAGAAGCGAAACCAAACTAAGCCCTGCGGCGATGGAAACTCTTGCTATAATAGCATACAAACAGCCCGTAATCCGTGCGGATATCGAAGCAATCAGAGGAGTTGCCGTCGGTGAAGTAATTCGTTCGTTGAGTATAAAAGGACTTGTAAAAATCGTTGGCCGCGCCGAGATTCTCGGAAGACCAATGCTTTATGGTACCACCAAAAAATTTCTTGAAGTATTCGGTCTTAATACGCTGAAAGATTTGCCTAAAATTGAGGAACTGAAAAAACCACCCGCATAAATCGGGATTAGATAAAAATGCGTTGGGAGAAAAGAAATGCAGCCATGGATAGAGACTATCGGTGTTTTTCTATTAGCAGATATTGGAGTCGTACTTGGCTTATTAACAACCAAATTTAAGAAAAACTTCTGGCTCGTTTGTTATATTCCCCCGCTTATACTGATTATTCTTATTGCGATGACAAGGCATTTCTATCGGCTGGTATTTTACCCGCCCTTTTCATGGCTCACTGAAGGCAGGATGGAATATGTCATATTTTCATTTACCGTTCCGATGTTATTCAGTACGTTAATACCGCGGCTCTTGGTATTCAGACAAAAAATAGTTTTAACTATTTTCGTTGTAGCAGCTTCAATTATTTTTTTCATTATTCCATTCATTAGTCCGATTCTTGCAAGAAACGAGCTTGAAAATATCGTAACGGAATTTTCGGAAAACGGAATATGTTTGCAATCAACGAATTATACATGCGGCCCAGCAGCGGCAGCAACTGCATTATATCAGCTTGGAATAAAAGCAAGTGAAGGTAAGTTGGCGATTGAGGCATACACCACGCCGCAAAACGGAACTTCAGACGACCTTCTGAAAAAAGCAATTGAAAAACTATATGACTCATATGGTATTGTTTGCGATTATCGCTATTTTAGTTCTGTATCGCAGTTAAAAGGAAACTGCCCTGTAATAGTAGTAACGAAATTCTCTTTTCTCATTGACCACTATGTCACAGTTCTGAATGTTACAGATGATGAAGTAATTGTAGGGAATCCATCATCTGGTAAAGAAGCGTTAACCTATAAAGAATTCGAGAAAAAATGGCGTTCGGTGGGAATCATAGTACATAAAATATATAACTCATAATAAAAATCTTTAAAACAAACATAATGATATGCAGCATTGTTTTGAAATTTATGGAATATTAATACTGATACTATTTGTAACTTTCATTGCGATTTCGATTTTGGCAATTAAACGAAAACAAAAGCTATTGGTTATAATATTAATAGTCTCAGCCGTTTCCATATCAATGCCATTTTGTGTTATTTATCTCGGTCCTTCTATCTGGATGCATTATGAATTGAAAAAACTTCAAACTACTTTTTCAAAAGACGGCATCTGCAAACAAACAACAGGTTTTACCTGCGGCCCGGCAGCGGCGGTTACGGTTTTGCGGCTATTAGGTGTAGAAGCAAAGGAAAGTGATTTAGCAATATATTCGAAGTGTACTCCCAAAGGAGGTACAACGAACGAAAATTTAGTTAACGCGATTACAAAATTATATGGCGCAAAAGGAATAGAATGTTCATATCTTTCTTTTGTTTCAGTTGAACAATTAAAAGATAACTGTCCCTTAATAGCATGTATAAATCTCTCCTCTGTGGTTAGCCACTATACAGTTGTCCTCGAAGTTACAGAGGATAAAGTAATTTTAGGCGACCCAATAGGCGGCAAAAAACAGTGGTCATACGATGATTTCAAAAAAAGATGCTGGCCTACCGCAATAATATTTAAAAATAACCAACTCATTGATTCACCCAACTAATAACTGAATTTTTACAAAAAAGAGAAAAGCATATATTAACCTGATTTTTAGTTTGAAAAATGTCAATGCAATGTTATTATATTTATCATAGTTGAATATTTTGAGGAATATTTATGACAGATATAATTGAGCAAAATAAAAATACGCTGGCATTGTTATGTAAAAAGTACCGTGTCGCAGCATTAGATGTCTTCGGTTCTGCAACTACTGATGATTTTAATGAGCTTTCCAGTGATTTAGATTTTCTGGTCGAATTTGACAGTTCGGTCAAAGCTAATCGTTTTGATACATTTTTTGCTCTACTTGAAGAGTTAAAAAAACTATTTGGGAGACCTGTTGATCTTGTTGAGCCGGGTGGTTTGCGAAATCCATATTTCATCGAGTCGATTAATCAAACACGGAGAAGGATATATGCCGCTTCGTAATCCGCAAAAGTATCTTTATGATATTGTCGATTGCTGTAAATTCATTATTGAGATAACAAAAGACAAAACAGTTGAGGACTACAAAACGGACCGTGTTTTTCGGTCTGCTCTTGAGCGAGAACTTCAGATAATCGGCGAAGCAATGCTGCAATTGGATAATCTGAATCCTGAAATAGCTGAACGTATAGCAGAACATCGTAACATAATTGGTTTTAGACATGTTTTGGTTCATGGTTATGCTAATCTTGACCCATATACAGTCTGGAATGTAATAGAAACGAAAGTTACTATATTGCTTGAACAAGCAAAAGCACAGCTTAAATTATTATAGCTTCTTCTTACTTACAACAGCCGGATTCATAAGTCCAGTTTTTTTATGCGCTTCTAAAAACAAGATGAAATATTTTGAAAAAAAACTAAAATAACTGTCACAATTTTGCGTTTTTTCCGTCATTGTTTGTGAAAGGAGAACTTGATTGACTGAAATATTGTCGGATAAAGAAAAAACCGGCGAATCGAAAGCCGCAAACGCGATAACGCCGCATGAGCTTGTGAGAAAGTATGCACAAGATGTGCTGGGATTATGTATCGCGCATACGAAAAACTTTCACGACAGTGAGGATATAATGCAGGATGTATTCATAAAAGCCATTTCAAAGCTCGATACGCTCAAAGATACCAGCCGGGCACGAGCGTGGCTGATGCAGATTGTCAGACGAAAGTGCATAGATTATCATCGCAATCAACCAGCGAGAACAGAACAGATATCAGAAAATATCGAGTCCCTTGTCGATGAGAAAAACAAACGAATTGAGAATTTGCATAAAGCAATAACACAACTTCCTGAAGAATACCGCGAACCGATAACTCTGTACTATCTTAACGGCCAAAATTGCCCTTCGGTAGCCAAGGCTCTCGAAATCAGTGAACAAGCTGTACGTACAAGACTTGTCAGGGCAAGATTGAAGCTCCATGAGATACTTTCGGAGGATATATAAAATGAATAATCAAAATGATTGCACAAAATATCGTGAAGATATCGCCGCTCTTGTTCTTGATTTATTGGAACCTAAAGAAACGGAAATGCTTCAAATACATTTAGAAACCTGCCAGGATTGCAAAGCTCTTTATCAGAATATGCTGAATGAGGAAAAGGCCATTCGCGCGTCATTCAAAGAAATTGGACAAATAGGCAAAGTTATTCAAAACTCACTTATCGAAAAGCTTGATAATGAAACTTTAGAAACTATTGAGAAACCAAAAATAGTCAAAATCAATAGAAGTAAATTAATTAGAAATCCACTAATTAAAGTTGCCGCCGCGGCCGCGATTATTATTTTCGTTCTTTTTATGGGCCAATCTGAGGATAATACTCTCTGGGCTAAAGCGATTAAAGCTTTGGAACAAGTCAATTCTCTGCATATGACTGAATGTTACACGGATTCAGACAATGAAAAAAGAATAGATAATGAATACTGGATTAAAAAACCAAATCTATTGCGTAATGAAAATTCGAGAGAATTGAAAATTGATAATGGTATTCAAGAACTTACTTTAAATAAAAAACAAAAAACCGCTCAGACATTAGATTCTCAACAACAGAATTATCCTATAGTAAAATATATGTTCGCATTTATAGGAATGTTAAATGAACCGACTTCCGATTTTGAGAAAGAAGTCCCGATATTAGCCAAAGTACCTGAAGAATGTACCGATGAAGTATTTGTTTATGACGCTCATTATAAACCAGAACCAAATCATAAACGTATTCCCATGAAATTCAGGATATGGGTAGATTCTAAAAATAATCTTTTTACTCGTTTTATAGCTCTTCCTGGTGAAGACAATCCAGGTCTTACTGAAAAAATGGAACTCTTTTTTGATTATGAAGAAATACCCGATGAAATATTTACACTGAATATTCCTGATGAATATACGATAGTTGATCCGCCAAAACAGAGTGTTTTTAGCGGAACAGTCCTGGACCAGAATGGTAGTCCCGTCGATGGAGTAGAAGTTCATATCATAGGCGGCTCAAGAAACTTGACAGGAAAAACCGATTACAACGGGAATTTTAAAATTACACATCAAACCAGTTTAGGTGGCAGATTAGAATTTCCAATTCTTGTTCGTGCTTTTAGAAAAGATTTCGCAAATGAAATCGCATGGACAATCATCCAGGATCCTCAAGATAATCAAACTCTTGTAGTTAATCCTCCGAATCCAGGTAATATTGAGATTTCTATCGATCCTAATGAATCTGTATTTGGAAATTGTACCGGTGTAACAGGGATATTATTAAAAATGCAGCCGGCACTTCAGATTACGGGAAAAGTAACTGATAAGAATAGTAATGGACTTGCCGGGGCAGAAGTAACTCTCCAAAATTTACGGCTATCAAAGCAAAATGATTTATCCAGCAGAAATACATGGATCAAAGCTTCCTGTACCACTGATAGTCAGGGAAATTATGTACTTGGTTCGCTTCCTAATTTACCAAAGAATTTTCCTATCGAATTAGTAGCATCAAAGGATAACTATATTAAGTCAGATGGAATAGAAATGCTGCTCGACAATACATTGGAACAAGCAGGACCAGATTTTTCTTTGTCAAATGGAGGTGTTACTATTAAGGGATTTGTTAAAAATTCAGATGGTGACTCTTTGCCCTGTTATAATATTTGGCATACCGTAAATGGTGAAAGAGTCGGCACGGTTACAAGTCTGCACGAAGATGGAGGCGAAGGTTCATATGCAATTACAGGAAAAAACGGTGAATTTGAATTAATTAACTGCCCTGCAATGGAAGGACTATCTATTACTGCCTCAGGTGTAAGCAAATCACCATTTTGGGATATGTATATGAGAAACTGGAAATTAGAACGAGAGTTCGAATATTATGATGAAAAAACTGTCGACATCGGTTATGAGCCGGGGAAAAACGAATATACAATTGAAATTGTTCTTACAAAAGCATCAAGAACAGTTGAATTCGAGGTCAAGGGTTTTGATGGCCAGCCTGTTGACAATGCAGAGGTCAGGCTCGGCGCATTTTCGAATAGAGCAAATCCTTTTAAGGCTGTTACAGATACGACAGGGAAATGCGTGTTTAATAAAATACCCTGGGAAAAACAGTGGCAGCTAACTGTAATTCCAAAGGATGATTCTAATTATAATATGCTTATTAGTGCTACACTTGATTTTTCCAATAGTATCAAAAAATATAAAGTTGAGATTGTATTACAGGATAAGTATAAATATGAACCTTCTTTGAAAGTAGTTAACGTTATTAATCTTGAAAACTAATTTCTTTCGAGATAAGCCGGGAGTTTTTCTGAATATATTGCCCGGCTTTTTTTATGCGCTAAAGGAAAATAATTGGACAGAGATTATTTATATTGATATAATTAATTTTTAAAGTGGAATTTTACAGGAGGTTAAAAAATGAGAAAATTAAAAAGAGCATATCGGAAAAATGCAAAACAGCGAATCACCTTTAAACAAAAAGCCATAACAGCAGGAATTGCCGCCGCTATTACTCTGGGCGCAAACGCCGGAATACAAAAGGTTTATGCAGATGATAATCGGGAAATTTTACCTGATAATCACCAGAAAGCAGTTAATCAGGATTCTGATAATGATTTACTAAGCAATTCCGAAGAATTCGCTATCGGCTACGATCCTTTCAAGCAGAATCAAAACAAAAATGGAATCGCAGATGGAGTCGAACTGGCACAACGAGTCGCAAAGGTAATAGACGCCCTGCCAATATACATACCCGGAACCAATATGCTGATTCCAAATGAAACATATAAAATATCACATATGATGAGAGGCGAGGAAACATGTGATATCTGCGGACAACGAATAAATATGGGCGGCTATGAAATTATAAATCCGAATTTGAATATGACTTTCCCTGATTCGAACGACCCGCTGGATAAGGAATTACTGCCAATGTTAGCGATTCATTATATGTCGCACGGCTCATTCGATTGCTTCGGGGAAATACATGACGGCAGAGTCGATATCCCACGATTGTTGAGAGTACTCGAAGTGCGTTTTCCTTACGAACCAGACAAACACCAGTTAGTTATAGACCAAAGCGATACAGATAAAGACCTTTTAACGGATAGTGAAGAATTGGCATCAGGTTTCAATTTTTATGATCCCGACCAGAACAACAACCTTATTCCTGACGGTATCGAATTTGCACAGCAATGCGCCAGAGAAATAAAATCCCTGCCGGAAGTTGATTCACACGAATTTCATAATATTTACAAAGAAAGCTTTATGATGAAAGGGCTTGAGCGTTGTGATATTTGCGGCCAGAACGTCAATATGGGTTACTGGCGGGTTACGAACGCCGCACTTAAATTATCTATCGAAGTTCCAGAAATTACTTTGCATTACATGGAACACGGTTCATTCAGTTATTCTGGTAATGTACATGGAAAAGACAGAATCGAAGCTGCACTGCTGAAAAAGATTCTTGAAATGCCTCAGCAATGCGGGGACCTTGGAACAATGTGTTCTCCAGCGGATGTAAACCTGGATTGTATAGTCGATATAGATGATATGAGCGACTTTATCGAGACGTGGCTTAATGAAATAAAACCAGGTTCGGATTAAATCAATGAGCAAGCAAAAACAGTGCAGCATTGACATATCCGCAATTAAGGATTCATTGGTAAATCTGAAGCAAATCGACTTCGAATTGGCATACCTTGCATTGTTGACACGCGAAGGATTAAAACCTTTAAGCAGGTGGGAAAAGCCGCTCGATAACGAAGAAATTAATTCGCTTGAGAAAATGAACCTTCTAACAAAACGAATTACACGATTAGTTCAGTCAGGCAACGAAGCAGATGAAATCATATTCAGCCGCAATCAGGTTTATATTGATTTGTATGCCAAAAGATTTGAAAATACAAATATTGACAAATCTCCGGAAACACAGCGATTCGAAGGTTTTCTTTTCGGTTATCCACCCTGCTGTATCGAGAAATATATACTCAAACCGTATGCGGCTAATAATCTGGATGAAAAAGACCGGAATATACTGTTCCACTGGGCATGTAATAACTGCACAATTACGCAATTTCTTCTGAACTCTTACAAAAAGTTATTCGATTTAATCGAAAATCTTTAATTTTTTATGTTTTTTTATAAAATATATGTAACAAATTCTGTATCCTTACGTCTATAAAAACAAAGAATAGTGTGCAGCTTAAGGGGTTCGAGGTTAATATGAAAACTTGTTTGTCTGAAAACGCGTTTCAATCGCTTATTGACGGTTCCGCACATGCGGAGCAAATAACAAAATGGAAACGTCATTTACGCGAATGTGATTCATGTGCGGCTCATCTTATTCAATTGAAAACAAGAAGCAAAGAAGCTATCAAAGAATCATTGAAAGAAACTAAAAGCTGGAACAATTCAGGCAATAATCATATAAGCGGCCGGCTCGAACCAAATGTTGAAATCGGCGATTTTATCATCGAAAAACAAGTTGGCTATGGAGGGATGGGAACTGTTTATAAAGCCCGCCAGAAATCCTTAAATCGCAAAGTAGCCTTAAAAGTTATGTCCGCGGGTTTATTACTTACCGGCGAATCAATATCAAGATTTCACAGGGAAGCAAGAGCCGCGGCGAAACTTCACCATACAAATATCGTCGCGATTTACGCCGAAGGACAGGAAGACCAGACCTGTTACTACGCGATGGAACTAATTGAAGGTCAGACTCTCGACAAAATAATTAGCGAAATTAAGAGCAATTCAGGTGAAAATTTAAAAGCAGTTCTTTCAAGCAGATATTTTGTGAGTGATTCGCAGGCTGATTCGATTCATGCATCTTCAGGTTCATCCGTAAGGAACACTTCACTGACAAAAACGGAGTCTTCTCAGAAATATTTCGATTCGGTTGCCAGATTAATAGCTGATGTCGCGGATGCCCTTGCTTACGCTCATAAAAACGGAATAATACATCGTGACATTAAGCCATCGAATTTAATACTCGGAACCGACGGCCGAATAAAACTTATGGATTTCGGACTGGCGAGAAATCTGGATGAACCGAGCGTTACTGTTACAGGTGCATTTCTCGGAACTCCGCGTTATATGAGTCCGGAGCAGGTCAAAGGTACAAAAGAGGAAGTCGATTATCGCACGGATATTTACTCACTCGGAGTGACACTATATGAACTGCTGACTTTGGAAACTCCATTTTCAGGAGACACAAGAGAGCAGGTAGTAACACAAATTCTTACTGAAGACCTGACTCGACCGCGTAAAATCAATAGTCATATTCCCAAAGATATGGAAACAATCTGCTGTAAAGCGATGGAAAAAGACCCTCAATCGCGTTATCAGAGCGCTGACCAGATGGCTGAAGATTTACGCCGTTACGTTAATCGTTTTGCTATTACCGCAAAGCGTGCCGGCTACGTGGAAAGAGCTGTCAAGCTTGTGCGGCGTCATAAAGTATTATCAAGTCTGATGGCGGGAATAACTGTTGTCTCGGCGGTATTAATTTTAACTGGATGGAAATATTTTACGTCTCAATGGGTGCAAAAAACCGCGATACCTGAAATCCGTCGTCTTGTTGATGATGGTTTATACATGGAAGCACTGAAAGTTGGAAATAAAGCCCAGTTTTTCACACCGCGAGACTCGGAGCTTTTAGCATTATTTTCAGAATTTACAAAAGTAGTCCCGATAACTACCAATCCGCCTGGTGCAGACATCTACGTGAAACTATACAACCAGCCGGAAAATAGCTGGAAAAAACTTGGCAAATCTCCAATTAATAATATCAGAATGGTATATGGTTTATATTGCTGGCGGATTGAAAAACCCGGATATGCAACCCTTGAACGCCGTATATCCCTCTATGATTCTCTGAAATTCACACTTGAAAAAGAAGATGTTCGGCCAGCCGGTATGGTCAAAGTTAATGGAGGCACAAATCGGCTTGCTTTAGTTGGTATGAACCAGTTTTGCCTTGATTTGCCTGATTTTTATATTGATCGCTACGAAGTTACAAACAGTCAATTCCAGGAATTCGTAAACAGCGGCGGCTATCAGGATGAAAAATACTGGAAGGAACCTTTTAATAAAAATGGCGTGGATATTTCCTGGTCAGATGCCATAAAAGATTTTATTGATACCACAGGCCAGCCCGGACCGGCCGGCTGGATTAATGGTCAATATCCGCAAGGACAGGATAATTATCCCGTGGGGGGAATATCCTGGTATGAAGCAGCCGCTTATGCGAAATTTGTCGGTAAACAACTGCCAACAATATATCATTGGTCTTTAGCCGGTATTACAGAAGGAAATTATGCGGGTACGATTCTGCAGTTCAGTAATTTTGATGATAAAGGACCCTCGCCGATTGGCCAGTACAAAAGCATGGGAGATTATGGCACTTATGATATGGCCGGTAATGTTCGGGAGTGGTGCTGGAATGAGGCTGACGAAGGAAGAAGATATATTTTGGGCGGTGCATGGAATGACCAGCAGTTTAAATTCGTTGCCATAACAAGATTTGATCCGTTTGACAGGTTGCAGACAAACGGGTTGCGTTGTATTAAAAACACGGATGGCGGCGAAATCCCCTCTCAAGCCTACAATCCGATTGCTATAAAAGTTAGAGATTACGCGAACGAAAAACCAATTTCAGACGAAGCGTTTCTTCTTTATAAAAAATCCCTTTACGATTATGAAGACCATAGCAATTTGAATCCGGTTACGATTGCTTCTGATGAAACAGAGGAATACTGGTCTCATGAAACAATCAGTTTTGATACTGCTTATGGAAATGAGCGAATGTCTGCGCATCTTTACCTGCCTAAAAATACACAGCCCCCCTACCAGGTAGTTATCTATTTTCCGGGCAGCGCGGCAGTTTTTGTCCATGAATATTCTGCGGCGGCTCCGCTTCAATTCATTCTCAGAAGCGGCCGAGCGGTATTATATCCGATATACAAAGGTACTTATGAACGAAATACCGGCCTGGCTACAACTCGGCCCGACATGTCGGAATCATTTAGAGACCACGTCATATGGTGGGCAAAAGATTTAAGCAGGTCTATCGATTACCTGCAGACGCGTGATGACATACAACCCGATAAAATAGGATATTTCGGATGGAGTTGGGGAGCGGTTCTCGGAGCTATTTTACCGGCAGTCGAAGAACGAATTACCGCGTCTGTACTTATAGGCGCCGGATTCTATTTTGAAAATGCACGTCCGGAAGTGGACCAGATAAATTTCACGCCGCATGTCAAAACACCCCTACTTATGCTCAACGGCCAGTACGACAGCGCTTTTCCATACGAGCAGGCACAGAAACCCATGTTCGATTTGCTCGGAACACCTGATATGGATAAAAAACATATCCTCCTGGAAGGCGGACACCTCCCAAAGGAATTGATTAATCAGGAAACACTTTGCTGGCTCGACAAATATCTCGGGCAAGTAAAACTGGATATAGAATAATAACTCTACATAGGTATTCCGCCTATACCTTCTCTGATGAGACTGCCTTATTTCTTCTTGAATATTCTCTTTATTTTTGTTATGATTTAATTTTATATTGTTACAAAATGGGATAAAAGATGTTTCAAGATGATACAGAATTACCCTTAAATAGAGAGATACGCGAAGGAAACGAGCAGGAAGACGAGAAACTGCTTAGTGCAATTCGTGAAAAAAAAGAAAACGCATGGTCAATGCTTATTGAGCGTTACCAGGGCAGGCTCACTAACTTCGCGATATCAAAACTGAACAAACGGGAAGACGCGGAAGATTTAACCCAGGATACTTTCATTTCATTCATCAAGGGACTGGAAAACTATCGCGGCGAAGTTAATCTTGAAACTTTTTTATTCACAATCCTGAGAAATAAGATTATCGATAAATACCGAAGCAACAATGTCAAATCGATAAGTCTCATACAGGATGTATTTTATTCCTCACAAATTGATAATATTCAAAACACAGGAAATCCAGTTTCGGCAGTGTCACCTTCTGAAAGCTGGGTAGTATCACAAAATGAACAATATCAGATCCATCAGAATATGCTTGCAGAGGCACTTTTGAAACTATGCCAAACTTTCAAGGATTCGCATAGATTTCGCAATCTTAAAGTCCTTGAGCTGCTTTTATATTGCGGCGCATCGATTTCAACGGCGGCGGAGCTTGTAAAAGCCGAAGAGTCAACTATAAGAGCGTTCAAACATCGTTGTCTTAAATATTTGCAAAATTACGTCGAGTCAGTTAAGACTTCCAAAGAATTCCCATATTCCAATTTCGAAAATCTGCTTACAAGCACATGGGAATCACAGAGACTTACATGTCCGAAACGCAGCACAATAGGCGCTTTTCTGCTCGAACAAATTGATCCGGAATGGTTCGATTATATCGACTTCCATATCACTACACTTGGATGTCACTTTTGCAGAGCGAATCTTAAAGACCTGAAGCACCAGAAAAGCATCGAAGAAAGCCAATTCATGGAAAAAATAATGGCTTCAACTATCGGATTTTTCAAAAAAAGATAATCTATATAATATTAATGAGAGATTATAATTATCAACGATGTTTTTATCTTTTATCAAAGATTATATCGGAACAAATGCATATAGTTCGATAAATTATAAAGTCACTTTATAATCAACTGCAGGAGCGCAATAATCAGGATAGAGATTTGTATTTGACATATTTTCCCAATTGTAATTCGTTCATCATTAAGAAGCTTTTTCTTTTTAATAACACTTATAAGATTTTTTAGATATTCCCGGACCTCTCATCAGCTTCATTTACTATTTGTATATCTTTTATCTCCTTGTAATACGCCTATAATATAGGACTATTATTTTAGATGCAAATTTCAGTCTGCATTGAAAAAATGTCACAATCAGCAATACATAAAGATATAAAGTCACCTTATATAATTGCCGATAAATTTTGAGTCTATATGAATTCCCGGAAAGTGTAATTCTATATTGACTGAAATGAAATCTTTGAAAAATGTGAAGATAGAAACTGAAATATATTTGAAGATGGACATCAAAAGATGAATGAAATGCTTGATAAACCCACAAAAGTGATATCAATAAATCAAAATGAAAATATAATCAAAGCCGCAGAAATAATGCAGAAAGAAAAGATTAGCTGCCTTATTGTAAATGATTTCGAAGGAAAACTCGCCGGACTTCTGACCGAACGCGATATAGCTCACTGCGTCGCAATTTCCCCTGAAGAAATTAAGAATACTATTGTAAGCCAGATAATGACCGCGAAGATAGTGTCATGTCCCCCGGATACTCCGACAAGTAAAGCCAGGGAAATAATGACGGCTCATGGGATACGTCACATTCCAATCGTTAAAAATAACACTGTTGTAGGTATTTACAGTATCAGAGACCTGATGCAGCAGCAGCTTCTGGAAGACCGCGCAGCGGCCAAAGAAGTCGCTATGCTTTCGGCATGTCTCAAAAGTATTGACCTGAATGAAGCAGCCGAAATCGTAACAAAAGAGGTTCCTAAAATATTCCAGGCACAAAAGTGTACGATTTGTTTATTCAAAGACGACAATAATATGGAAATTCCATCATTATCAAGTTTCAACGAATGCATATGCTCAAAAGATAAACTTTGCTGCATTGCTCCGGTTGATTCTTTAATACCTTCAAAATCGATTATCGGCGAGATCGTAAATGACGAAAATTACACTTACGATATTCTTCCAGAGTCATGTGAAAAAGCAGGAGCGCAAGGCCCAAGACTGGTCATACCTCTGACGATATCAGGAAGCAAAGGAAACAACAACAGCTTATCTTCTTCGAGTTTTCTGCTTGGCAAAACACGAAATGGCACAATGGTAGATGTCAAAGAAAAAACATTAATCCAAAGTGACCAAATGGCTGGTTATTTATGCATGTGCGGCCTGCAGGGAAAAGAAAATATCAACAGGGAACTTGTGAGTTATAAAGCAAAGCTTACAAAAGAAATTCTGACTTCACATCTGACAAACGCAAGTTTATATCAGCGTGCAAGATTAACGTCGCTTTCGGATGCCTTAACCGGTGTCGGTTCGAGAAAGCTGCTCGAAGACAGGCTCCAGGCCGAAGCGGCAAGAGCAAAACGTTATAAACGACCCTATTCTACTGCAATTATTGACCTTGACAATTTTAAAACGATTAACGATATACTCGGACATGCCACAGGTGATGAAGCACTTAAAAAACTTGCGGATTGTATGAAACAACAGAAAAGAACACCAGATGTGCTCGCGAGATATGGCGGTGACGAATTCGTAATTTTAATGCCTGAAACCAAAGCAGAAGATGCTTTAGTTTTGATGGAAAGAATTCGTATCGAAGTACAAAAAATACATATTGCAGAACAAATCTCAATGACAATAAGCTGCGGTATCGCACAGGATATGCCGGAAACTAACGACGGATCGAGTGACGTCATCAGGCGGGCGGACCTTGCTCTTTATGAAGCGAAAAGCGATGGAAGAAATTGCGTAAAACTCTGGACCAAGAACATGTCAAAAATTCTCAGCCCGGATGATATCGAAATCGAAAAAATTAAAACGCTCAGAAGGCGTGTCGCCGGACTATCCGAACAGGCTGAAAATATGTTTATTCAGAGTATATGCGGATTTGTACAGGCCCTTGAAGCTAAGGACCCGTATGTAAGAAGGCATTCCGAAAACGTGATGTATTATTGTACAGGCCTCGCCAAAACGATGAATCTTACTGGTAAGAAAATTGAAATAATCAAGCGTGCGGCAATGATACACGACATCGGAAAAATCGGTATTCCAGACGCAATTATTGCCAAACCTGACAGGCTTAGTCCAAGAGAACAAAGCATCATTGAACAGCATCCGCTTATAGCGGTGAGAATTCTCGAGAAAATGAGTTTTCTCGAAGAAGAAGTTGCAATTATTCGCGCACATCACGAAAAGTGGAACGGCCAGGGTTATCCTGACGGACTGTCCAAAACATCAATTCCAATGGGTGCACGTATTTTAGCGGTTGCGGATTGCTTCGAAGCTTTAACTTCAGACAGGTATTATCATAAAGCAAGAACAATTAATCAGGCAATTGAAATTCTTATAGACTCTTCCGAATATGACTTCGACCCAGATATGGTAAAAGGTTTGGTGACATGGATCAAAGAACTACAGAATCAACTCGGGAAAAAAGTCACTATTGAAGATTTAATCGAATCACAAAGAAAACTTGGATATAGCTACCCGACAGAATTATCAGAAAAACCTGTAGAAGAAAACGCAGTTGCTTCTTAATTGAAATAAGTTTTTCAGAAGAAGAACAGGACAATATTGTAAACTTTTCCGAAACGCTATAGGAACTTAGTTTTTTATAATTTCTTTGATGCTGCTATCAAGAAGCTTATTAAATTCTTCCGGCCGCTCCAGCATTAAAAAATGACCGGCTCCTTTCATTATCTT
>CAZMPL010000009.1:0-25251 GCA_964567805.1 uncultured Pirellulales bacterium
ACAGTGTTTTAGTAGATTTTGATTTTTCTGGAACAATTACGCCTACTCTTGAAGGACATTCCTTTAATCCTGGTACAATGACCTATACTAAAGTAAGAGAAGATAAATTAAATCAGAATTATAAAGGCAGTGTCAGAACATTTGTTATTAAAGGCAAGGTAAATGGTATCAGCGGCGTAAAGATGAATGGTTTGCCTGGTAATCCGGTAACTGGTTCTGATGGTTCTTATCAAGTCAATGTTGAATATAACTGGTCCGGTGTTGCTTTACCTGAAAAGGAAGGTTATAGTTTTGAACCTTCAGAGAAAACTTATTCAGAAGTAGCAGAGGATTATACAAACGATAATTATATTGCTTCAGCTAAACAATACGAAATTTCCGGTGATGTTGGTGAAGCAGGTGTTATTATAAGAGGTTTGCCCAAACAGGTAGAATCGGATGATTCCGGTACATATACTACAATTGTACCACATGGCTGGAGCGGCAAAATTACTCCGCAAAAGAATGGTTATACTTTTGACCCGCAAACTATAGAGTTTTCTAATGTTACTGACAACCAGTATGGTAGAGATTTCACTTCCAAGGTGCAAACATTTACTATATCTGGAATAATAACTACAAAAGATAAAAGTAAACCTGTAGAAGGTATTTCGGTTACATTCGATAATTTAGGGTCAGCAACCACCGATGCACAGGGTAAGTATAGTTTTGATGTTCCTTATGGCTATAAAGGTGGCGCAATGCCCGATACAGATAAGGAAGGTTACTCTTTCTTGCCGCTATCGTTTATATATGATGCTAAACCTGTAACGAGAAATACACCTAATCAGAATTTCAAAGTTGATATTAAGACGTTTAAGATTTTTGATGAATTAAAGCTTAAGGATAAAGCCTTACAGGGTGTTACAATTACCGCCAATCCGGGTAATATTGTGACACAATCCAACTCAAAAGGTGAGTTTACTATCGAAGTACCTTATGGATGGACTGGTGAATATACTCTGTCTAAAAAAGGTATTAAATTTAATCCGGCAAGCAAATCTTTTGAGAATGTTATAACAGATTATATGTATGGTGAACCGGTATATGAAGATGATACTAATACAGTGACTAAACCTGATACAGGAAAAGAACCTGATACAGGAAAAGAACCTGATACAGGAAAAGAGCCTGATACAGGAAAAGAGCCTGATACAGGAAAAGAGCCTGATACAGGAAAAGAACCTGATGCAGGAAAAGAACCTGATACAGGAAATGTATCTTCTACGGAAAGCGAAGCAGTTCGTAAATTGCGAGAAGAACTTGAAAACTTTAAAAAAACATATGGCACGAAACCAACTGTTGCTCCTGAATTTGTGAGTGCTATTCTCGTAAATGAAAACTTTGTTGGCGATGATTTGCTGGTAGCTCTTGATCAGATTGCTTCTGACTATAACGTTCATATTTTTTATGAAGCAGCAGTTCAGGGTATAGTAACATGCAAGCTTGAAAATGTACCGTTGGATAAGGCTCTCGAAATGATTCTTGCTCCTACTCCATTCTATTCAAAGAAAATTGATGGGAATCCTCCGTATTACCTGATAGCTGAAGTTAAAGAGACTAATCCGAATGGAAAATATGACTGGATGACTGAGACTGCAATTGTACTGACTGATTATGTTCCTGCAAGATATGTCATACAACACCTGAGCCCGGCTTTCAGAAATAATGCAATGGCGCCAGATGATCCGAATGGACATAAGATTACAGTTACTGGTACCAAAAATGTTGTGGCGCGTGTTATCAGTGACATTAAGGCAATTGATAAAAAACCAGAACAGGTTTTACTGGAAGCACGTGTAGTAGCTTTGGAAAAAGGCGACCTTTTGAATCTTGGTGTCGAATGGAATATGCCGAAAGTATCAACCGGATTTTTAACTAACAATAATAGAGGTCTTGGTGATTTGGACCTGGCTGGTAAGACTTCATATGGTATTCAAATGGGTTATACGCCAGATGCGACCTTTACCAATTCATTGGATGCAGTATTAAATGCAATGAAGCTTGACAATCAGGCAAAAATCTTAGCCAAACCTGCTATCTTAGCCCAGGATAATCAAAATGCGGATATCAAAGTCTTGAGAGAAGATTACTATATATTGTATGCAACTGGTCTTGCTGATAATCTTTATTCGAGACAGGAAATGGAAAAGATTACTACAGGTACTGTTTTGTCAATTACGCCTCATATAAGTAACGTTGATGACATTGAACTTGAAGTTGCTGTCGAAGTTAGTGATACTATTCCCCAATCGAATGATAGTGGTCTGCCAAGTGTAACACGCAGAACAGCTAAAAGTACTGTTCGAGTATATGACGGCGGTACAGTTGCTATCGCAGGTCTTAGCGAAGATAGACAGTTGCAGACTAAACGAGGAGTTCCTATCCTGAGTTCAATTCCGTTAATAGGTGAAGCGTTTAAAAATAATTATCACAATAACTCAAATAAAGAAGTAGCGATTTTTATCACCGCAAGTGTCGTACATGAGAATCCGAACCAGGCTAATCAATCAAATCAGCCGTCAGTTGGCTTTTTGAACGGCACAACTTCTGCTCCTGCAAGAATTCCAATGAGCGACAATATGTATCGAACAGAATCTAATATGAACCTGAATAGCAGAAACAGTTCAGATTCATTCTCGACACAACCTAATATTGACAGGACACGCCGTACTGCATCTTCTTTAGATAATAACGCTTATAATTATCAGAATGATTCATTCATGGGTTTTGATGATAATAATAATTCAAATAACGGATCTCGTAGAAGATCGACATCAAGGTCGCTTTCTGAACAAGATGCCTTTAATATGCAGATTGATAACAGTTTAGCGGGCCCGGGTGGTAGATATAATAGTGGAAGTCGGTATTAATTATAATCTAATTACGGGAGAATAACTTGTGAAACCAGCAAGGTATATATCAATCAGTTCAATAGTAATAGCTTGCTTATTACTGCCAATGATTTTGAGTGGTTGTATGAGGTCCGGAATTAAGATTGTTCCGGTACCCAGTCAGGATATATTAGAACTTATGCCTGATGAAGTAATTTTGATTCTGCAGCGCATTGGTTTTTCCAATGATCAAATCAGAGAATACGGATGGCCCGTACGTGAAGGTTTGGCAAGATCAGGTGCGGTAAGAATAATGGTCGATGGTGCTGCTGAAGCTGGCCTGGCCATTAAAGGTGACGAAGTATTTATTAACTCTCGCTCCAGGGGTATGCATATTTACAATATTAATACCGGCTGGGTAAATGAAAATGAGCAATCGATTAGATAAGTTTTTGTTTTTATTACCAATAATACTTTAACTTATCTTACATAATTTGCATTGCAGGGGAAATTCAGCTTTTACGCGAATTTCCCCTTTATATTTTTAAAGATTTCAGTATTTATTCTTCCTGAATTTACCCGAAAATACAGCCATTTACTGCCATATTGGCACATACGGAAATTTCGTCTTGTTTTATCTCTTTGATTATTAAGCACTTACGTTTTTCCTTTCTTTAGGCATGGTGTTTGCTTTTAATATATGAAATGAATATATATGAAAAGAGGTTTAGACTATGAAATTTGATAAAATTACATTAAAAGCACAGGAAGCATTGGCAACTGCACAGCAAATTGCGATGGCCAAATCACATACCGTAACAACCGCGTTGCACCTTTTGAGTTCGCTTTGCAGCGAAGAAACAAGCGTGGTTGTTGATATTATAAAGAAAATCGGCGCAAATGTCGGCAGGATAAAAGAAATGACCGATAGTGAGCTCGCCCGTTTGCCGCAGGGCAAGAGTCAGTCTATGATAATGCCTGACCATATTTTCAGCCAGATTGTTCTCGATGCACAGAATCGGGCCGATAAAATGGGTGACGAATATCTTAGCACAGAGCATTTATTTATTTCCCTGGCGACAATACAAAGTGACGCGAAGGAAATATTGCGGCTGAATTCAGTTACTTCCGAACAAATTGAAAAAGCTTTGAAAGAAGTCCGTGGAACTGAAAAAATAACTGACCAGAATCCGGAAGACAAATATAAAGCGCTCGAGAAATATGGAATCGACCTGCTCGAAATGGCAAGGAAAGGGAAGCTTGACCCGGTTATTGGACGTGACAAAGAAATTCGACGATGTATGCAGGTTTTAAATAGGCGTACAAAAAATAATCCTGTACTTATTGGTGAACCAGGTGTAGGTAAAACCGCGATAGTAGAGGGCCTTGCCCAGAGAATTATCGCTGGTGATGTCCCTACAGGTTTGAAAGATAAGAGAATAATTGCTCTTGATATGGGAGCTTTAATCGCTGGTACGAAATTCAGAGGCGAATTCGAGGACAGGTTCAAAGCCGTTCTCAAAGAAGTTATCTCAGCCGAAGGGCAGATAATTCTATTCATCGATGAACTTCATACCGTAGTAGGTGCTGGTAAAGCTGAAGGTGCCGTCGATGCAGGTAATCTTCTTAAGCCGTCACTTGCTCGCGGCGAACTTCGCTGTATAGGAGCGACAACTATCGATGAGTACAGAAAATATATTGAGAAAGACGCAGCTCTTGAAAGACGCTTCCAGCCTATTATGGTTGATCCGCCGAGTGTCGAGGAAACTGTCGCAATCTTACGCGGCTTGAAGGACCGTTACGATACACATCATGGTGTTCGTATTACAGATTCGGCGCTTGTCGCGGCGGCAACTTTGTCAAATCGTTATATAACTGACCGCTGGCTTCCTGATAAAGCCATAGACCTTATAGATGAAGCGGCTTCAAAACTCAGAATTGAAAATGATTCGCTTCCTTCGGAACTGGATAGTATTCGAAGAAGAATCGTACAATTGCAGATTGAGCGGGAAGCACTTAAAAAGGAATCCGATGAGGCCAGTAAGGAACGTCTGAAAAAAGCGGAAAAGCAGCTTGCCGAGTTGAAAGAACAGGACAAAGCAATGTCCGCCCAGTGGGAGCATGAACGAGGTGACATTGACCAGATAAAAGAATTGAAGAAAAAAATCGAATATGCTCAGAACCAGTTCGAGGATGCTCAGCGAAAAGGCGAGCTTGAAACAGCGGCTCGTTTGAAATATGAAACAATCGCTAACCTGAAAAAAGAACTGGAAGAAAAAGAAGCACAACTCGCAAAATCCAATCAGGGTATAATTCAGAATGAAGTAAACGAAGAGCATATCGCGGAAATTGTTTCTCACTGGACATCGATTCCGATTGCGAAACTCTTGAGCGGTGAACGTGACCGTTTGCTGAAAATGGAAGAGATGATTCGTAAACGTGTAGTCGGTCAGGATGAAGCAGTCTCCGCGCTTTGCAACGCCGTACGAAGAAGCCGCTCCGGTCTTTCTGACCCGAACAGGCCGATAGGGACGTTCTTATTCCTCGGACCGACCGGTGTGGGAAAAACTGAATTGGCAAAGGCGCTTACCGAATTCCTGTTCAACGATCCTCATGCCATGGTTCGTATCGATATGAGCGAGTTTATGGAACAGCATTCTGTTGCGCGTCTAATCGGCTCGCCTCCAGGTTATGTTGGTTACGAAGAAGGTGGGCGTCTTACCGAAGCGGTGCGTCGTAAACCATATTCTGTAATTTTGCTCGATGAAATAGAAAAGGCGCATCCAGACGTATTTAACGTAATGCTGCAGGTTTTTGACGACGGCCGGCTTACCGATGGAAAGGGCAAAACGGTTGATTTCAAGAACACTGTAATCATTATGACAAGTAATATCGCGAGCCAGCAGATTCAGGAATTGACTGAAGACGAGGGCGCAGACTGGGAAATTGAAGCTCATGTTAAAGATGCTTTAAAAATGATTTTCAAGCCTGAGTTTTTAAACAGGATTGATGAGGTAATTGTTTTTCATATGCTCAACAGAGAGCACCTTTCGAAAATTGTCGATATACAGTTGCATTATCTTGCGGAGCGATTAAGAAGCCGCAATATAGAAGTGGAATTCACCGACAATGCGCGCAAACAAATTATGGAAGAAGGTTATGATCCGACTTTCGGCGCAAGACCTTTGAAACGCGCTATTCAGCAAAACCTGGAAAATCCATTGGCAAGCGAATTGTTAGCAGGCAAATTCTCCGAAGGCGACAAAATCAGAATAGATTCCGACTCTCACAAATTTACATTTGAGAAAGTTTGAAAATCTTAATTTTTGAATTTAGTTTTTTATTCTAATTCAATATCTGCGCCGAGGTTTTTCATCAGTTGGACAAAGCTCGGGAATGTTATGTTCATTGCTTCCGCGGTATCGACTGTGACTTTTCCATCGAGCATCATACCGGCTATCGAAAGAGCCATGACAATACGATGGTCGCTCCAGCCTTGGACCTGTGTTGGTTTTGGCTTGCCGCCATTTATAACAAGACCGTCCGGCAATTCTTCCACATCGACTCCCATCTTGGTGAGTTCTTTTGCCATGCACGCGATGCGGTCGGTTTCTTTCGCTCTTGCCTGGGGGACATTTACCAATCGAGTCTGACCTTTAGCGAAAGCGGCTGTTACTGACATTGCGGGTAAAGCATCCGGAGTCGCGTTCATATCTATTTCTGTTCCGTGAAGCTTCGAAGAATTGATAGTGACTGAATCAGAATTAACTGTGATATCAGCGCCCATTGCTTTGAGATAATCGACTACGGCTTTATCCGGCTGACTGTCTGAAAAATCCAGCCCGAGCAAAGTCACTTTGTCACCGAGAAGAGCTGCGGCACATAAAAAGAATGTAGCACTCGAAAAATCGGCGGGGATTGGACTGTCGAATCCTTTGTATTTCTGTTTGCCTTTAATTAAGAACTTCTTCATGTTCTGATTTTCATATTCGATATTCTGCTTGTCCATCCAGTCCAATGTAATACTCACATAACCCGGTTCGTTTAGAAGATTGACTATGATTTCAGAATCCTGCAGCGCGAGCGGCGTACACAAAAGCAGGCTGGATAAAAACTGGCTTGTGAAAGCCGCTATAGGAGTAGAACCACCCGCGATTTTGCCTGTTATTTTTACGGGGGCTTTTAAATCATTATTGAGACTTACACAACGTGCGCCCAGATTATTGAGTGCTTCCATAAGCGGCCCGATAGGACGCGTGCGGGTCTGGTCGTCGCCAGTGAACGTAACTGACTTACCCGGCCATATAAGCGAAGCCGAACCCATAGCAAGTCTCAGTGTCGTACCTGAATTTCCGACGTCCACAATTTCTTTCGGTTCGGCAATATTTCCGCCGTTACCGGTAACTTTCCAGACTGTTTTGTCTGAAGTATCTATTGTCGCTCCGAGAGTTTTATAACATGATACGGCAGAAAGCGTATCACTGGAAATCAGCGGACTTCTAATTAAACTTTTTCCTTCAGCCAAAGACGCGATTGCGACCGCGCGAATTGTATGTGATTTCGAGCCTGGTATTGCTATTGTTCCCTTTAGTCGTGATTTTTTCGTAGTTAACTTCATATTCTAAAACCTTATGTATAAGTACTATTTCATTATCTTATATATAACTTAATACCAAATATCGCTTAAAAATGAAAGAATATTTTTCAACGCTTGTATGAACACTGTTACCAGACAATTTTTGTTTCGTGATAAGGTTGGTTATCAGGAGCATTTTCCAAAAAAATATCTGTTTTCATTTGGTCAGATGTAAGGGTATCTTTGAACTTACAGATAATCATATCCTGTGGTAACTTCTTGAATATATCAGCTAAAAAATTAACACGATATTCTTGATTTTCTTTGGGTATCCAAAAGTTTGGGTCTAATCTGAGAGGATAAGTTTTTCGAGCTGTTCGCAATTTTAATCTGTCTTTACAATCAAGCTTGTTATCGCTTAAAGTATAAAGAAGAATCTGTGTATCTGTTCCTATAGATGCGGTAAGAGCAGTAGGGTAGATTGCTTTTTCAGTATCGAATTTCAAAACAAGCGGAGCTGCCAATCCTTCACGAGAGATTTTATCTTTTTTTGTTCCTGGTTCGGGTTGAACTTTTGCGACAACGAAACACCAGTCCCTGCTGATATAATCTGTAAATACATCAGAGTCGTTTACATCAAAATCAAAATTGTTTTCGTTTAGCCATTCTAAAATAGCTTCGGTATTTCCACTTTTAATGACTTTCACATCATATATACCGGCTTTTTCAGCTTTCAGGATTTCAACGTCTCCCCCTGAAGATTGTCTCATACCAGCCGTGCTAAATATTCCGGAAGGGAAAATAAGAATAAAAAGACAAATCAAAAAAGTATAAAAACTGATTTTTGCAGTCTTCATAAATTTATCAGATATAGTACATATCTTGTTTAATTTCGGGTAAATTAAAACTAACAATAATATTGAGATTATAAAACTACATATGAAGAGTATTGATAATATCAATCTTAACAAATCCCATATATGAATAATTTTTGGTTGTGTATATCTTGACGCAGTACTGAAAAAACGTTGGGCGATATCTGCGCTAAAGCTTGATATTTCAGGGACCGAAGGGATAGGCACAACCCAGCCTAAAGAATCTATTGATTGAGAATCTGAAACTTCATATTTACTTTGAAGAATCAGGGTTTCTGAGTTTTCGTGAAAGATTAAAAACGCTCGCTGGTATGGAATATCAGCGGGGATTCCTTCCCGATAAAAGAATTTGCCGTCAGCATAGGAATTTGCATTCAGAATACCAATTGATAAAACAAACAAAATACATCTCGCAATATTTTTCATTTTATTCCTTCCCTTTAATGAACATAACTTTCAATAAAGAATGCTTCTGTAATTTTATAAGATATATTGTGAATATAATTATGTCAAGGGCTTTTTCAATAGCTTAAGTATAGGATATTACAGGATTTACGTAATGCATTGAAACTCTTGTGAAAATATAATACAATCTTTAACAGAAAGAAGGTTTCAGAAAAACTTTGCGATTTAAACCAATATATCATAATATAATCTAAAATACGGAGTTTAATTATGAGTATAAAGATTATTTTAGTAGATGATCATGCAATGTTGCGTCATGGTCTCAGCAGGTCTTTCGAGCAGGAGAAGGATATTCATGTCGCTGGTCAGGCGGGGGATGGTTACGCGGCTATTGAGCTTGTCAAAGAATTATCTCCTGATTTGGTAATAATGGATATCGGAATGACCGGCTTGAACGGCATAGAAACCACAAGACGAATTGCGAAGGATTGGCCGAACGTGAAAGTCATTGGGCTATCCATGCACTCAAGCGATAAGTATGTCAGGGAAATGTTCCGGGCGGGTGCCTCAGGTTATCTTTTGAAAGATTGTTCGTTCGATGAATTGGTTGAAGCCATAAGAACAGTAATGTCCGGCAAAACCTATATAAGTCCTGCTATTGGTGACATGATTATCAAAGAATATACCAGTAAGGAAGATGAAGACAAATCCGTTTTTTCCATATTGAGTCAGAGAGAGAGAGAAGTACTTCAGCTTTTAGCGGAAGGTAAAACAACAAAACAGATTGGCCAGACATTACATATCAGCCCGAAAACAGTAGAAGCGCATAGATTGAGAATAATGGATAAACTGCAAATCGATAATATTGCACAATTAACCAGATTCGCGATTCAGGAAGGTTTGACTGAGCCTGAGCTTTAAATATATTCTTCAGTTGTTATAGTTTTAAAATAAAAAAAGGAATACGATTGTATTCCTTTTTTTTATTTCATGTCAGAAGATATTTTATGAACAACCCATTGAGTTGCCGCAGTTGAAACATTTGTAACAAGTTCCATTTCTTACTGTGATTGAGCCGCATATGTCACAGGCAGGGGCGTCATCGAGGAAATGAGCGAATTGCGAACTGAATTCCTGCATCATTTTTGCCTCAGACTGAGAAGGGTCGTTTTCATTTGTCATGGTTGTGCTTACAAATACATTTAAGCGGCTTGAAGCATCCTTGACTCGGTCTGTTAAAATAGGGAATATTTTAGGTCCGTTCTCTGTTTGAGGTTTCGTATCTTTACTTTGCTGCCTTATTTTAACAGTAGGTTCTGTAAGAGCGGGGGTCTTTTTTGCTTCTGCGATTTTCTTTGAAAGCTCTTTTGTTTTTTCGACAACCTGCTTTGCGGTTGTTGTATTTTTGTTTTCCGTCGGGATTACATTTCCAGACCTGTTTGGTGTGTTTTTATCGGCATAACCAGGTATAAACTGGCAGCCAAGCCAGCAGAAAATATAATCGATTAGACTCTTGGCGAAAGGTATATCTCTGTTTGAGGTCATTCCGGATGGCTCGAAACGAGCGTGACGGAATTTATCCACAAGAGTAATAAGAGGTACGCCATACTGAAGCGCCATTGAAGTACATGTGCCTATAACATCCATGAGGCCCCCAACGGTGCTGCCCTCCTTGGCCATGGTGATAAAAAGTTCACCAGGCTGCCCATCCTCATATAGCCCCACCGTTAGGTAACCCTCATGGCCAATAACTGAAAATTTATGTGTGATACTATGCCTTGTCTCCGGCAGTCTTCTCCTGAACGGCTTGGCCGGAGGAGTGTTATCCGCTGGAGCTGATTTGGCTTTGTTTTGAGTGTGTTCTTTTGTAGAAACAGGTTGTAATCTCTTTGAGCCGTCACGGTAAATAGCAACAGCTTTCAATCCGAGCTTCCAGCCTTCCATATAAGCGTTGGAAATCTCATCAGCAGTACTTTCCTTCGGCATGTTAATTGTTTTGCTTATAGCGCCAGAAATAAATGGCTGTACCGCCGCCATCATTTTAAGGTGTGCAAGATAATGTATGAATCTCTTGCCGTTTCGAGGCTTAAATGCACAATCGAAAACCTGTAAATGATCCGGGTTAAGTTTTTCCGAATCTTCGATTGTTTCTATGTCGTCGATATAATCACAGATCGCTTTTATGTCATCGGCACTATAGCCTAATTTTTCGAGTGCCATTGGAACTGTTTTGTTAACAAGTTTGAGCATTCCGCCGCCGGCAAGCAATTTATATTTTACCAGGGCAATATCCGGCTCGATACCAGTTGTATCGCAATCCATCATGAAACCGATAGTACCAGTAGGTGCTAGAACCGTTGTCTGGGCATTCCGGAAACCGGATTTCGAACCAGCGTCGAATGCCTGATCCCATACGTCCTTGGCGGCATCTCTCAAATAGTCTGGACAATGAGCTTCCGGGATATTGCATGCGTGTTCACGATGCATATTAATTACCTTCAGCATCGAATCGCGGTTCTTTTCGAAATCGTCGAACGGGCCTTTCATTGCGGCAAGTTCTGCGCTTACACAATATGCCGAACCAGTCATAATCGCACTGATTGCACCGGCGATAGCTCTCGCCGGGTCGGAATCGTATGGTAATGAAAGACTCATCATTAATGAGCCGAGATTTGCGAAACCAAGTCCGAGAGGGCGGAAGATATGGCTATTTACAGCTATATTCTTATCCGGATAACTTCCGTTATCAACCAGAATTTCCTGTGCTATAATGTACAAGCGAATGGCTTTTTTGAATGCTTCTACGTTGAATGAGCCGTCTTCTTTGCGGAATTTCATCAAATTCAGTGATGCGAGATTGCATGCAGAATCATCGATGAACATGTATTCACTGCATGGATTCGAAGCGTTAATCGGGCCTGAATTCGGGCATGTATGCCAGCGGTTAATTGTACTGTCATATTGCAAACCTGGATCGCCGCAAATCCTTGTACCTTCGGCAATTAGCTCCATAAGTTTGCGTGCCGAATGTTCTTCGATTTTCTCGCCGGTAGTTACCGCACGTGTGAACCATGAGTCATCTTTTTCGACCGCCTGCATGAATTCATCGGTAACACGGACAGAAAGGTTCGAATTCTGGAACATAACACTGTTATATGCTTCAGAATTATGATCCTGATTATATCCAGCATCTATCAGCGCCCATGCTTTTTTCTCTTCCTCTGTTTTTGCGGTGATAAATTCCTTAATGTCAGGATGAGTAACTTTAAGAGACTGCATTTTAGCAGCTCTGCGTGTTTTGCCGCCTGATTTAATTACGGCTGCAATCTGGTCGTAAACTCTCATGAAGCTTAGAGGCCCGGAAGGTTTTCCGCCGCCTGAAAGCTTTTCTTTGCTGCTTCTTAGTGTCGAAAGGTCGGTTCCTGTGCCTGAGCCGTGCTTGAAAAGCATTGCTTCGCTCGTGGCAAGCCTCATAATGTCTTCCATCGAGTCTTTAACCGACTGGATAAAACAGGCCGAAGCCTGTGGATATTCATAACTATGTGCACAAGGCTGTGCGTCTTTTGTTTGCGGGTCCCAGTGGAAGTTGTGTTTGCTTCCTTTAATACCATAGACATCCCAGAGACCGACATTGAACCATACAGGTGAATTGAAAGAGCCGTACTGGTTTACGCAAAGCCATGTAAGTTCATTGTAAAAGATTTCAGAATCTTCAACTGTAGCAAAATAACCGTCTTTTCTGCCTCTGTCGGCAATTGATTTGCAAACACGATGGACGAGTTGTTTTACTGAGTTTTCACGCTGACCAGATTCAATATCACCATAGAAGTACTTGCTGGCAACTACTTTAGTTGATAACTGACTCCAGGAAACGGGAACTTCTATATCATTTTGCTCGAAAATAGTCTGTCCGCTATCGCCGGAAATCTTTGCTGAACGTATTTCCCAGTCAAGCTGTTCGAATGGATGCACTCCCGGAGTTGAGAAGTAATGCTCCACTTTCATACCTTTCGATTCATTCGTTTTTACAGGTGTTTTTGTTTTTTGCTGTTTTGTTTCAAAAGGATTCTTAGGATCAAATTTATAAGACATCTATACGCCTCCATGCGAATAAAACGGACCACAACATATAGAAAAATACACGGAAATTAAACCAGATATTGTTGTAACGCACATCCAATCTGTATAGTCAAGTTTATGAAAATTTGATTAACTGTAAAGAGTTATTTTGTTATTTTTTTTATGTTTTTTTCCTGACATGTTCTTAACCCTTGTCGTTACTGTATCTATGAGAGAAAAAAAAATTAATCGTGACATAAAATTATATACAGGTTGCTTCGAGCCATCGCTGACTTATCCAGCAATGCGCCCAGACATATGGATGAACCATATCTTCGGACCAATTTTGGGCCGGCACACGATGAATTGTTTCATTAATTGACTTCTGCAAGGGTACAAGAACAGCATTGAATTTATTCGCGAGACTATGAACTACGTCTATATAGTCTCTCAATGCGGCAAACATTGGGTTATCAGTATCATTACAGAACATAAACGGTTCGATAAGAACTATTTGGGAAATATTTTTTTCTTTTAATTCAGAAAGCAATTGTTCATATATTAATGAATATTCTTTTAGAAAAACCGCTTCGTCAAGCCGCTCGGTATATTTTCTCCATACATCATTGATTCCAATTAGTATGCTCACTGTATCGGGATTATAGTCGAGGCAGTCTTTTTTCCATCGAGATTTCAAATCGCGAATTGTATTGCCGCTTATACCTGTATTAACGATTTTAATATTATAATCTGGGTACTTTGCAAGTAGTTGATTAGCCGCAAAATGCACATAACCATACCCGTAAGGTTTGTGCACACTTTCGAATCGACCTGCATCGGTTATACTATCTCCAATAAAAACTATAGTATCATTGGGTTTTATTTCGATTTTGTCTTTCATTCATTCACCAGAATTAAATATTAAATAAGGAATGTAAAGTATATCGCAGTTAAATCTGCTGACAAGTGTAATAAAATTAATATAGTATAGATTGTTGTCTTGAAGTTATATGTATTTTGATTAAATTTGATTAATATGAAAAAATAGGAAAGATAAAATCTTCCGTAACAAATATGTACTTTTTTTCATCGCTTTGTTAGGCTAAAATGGGGATTGAAAATAGAATTAAGAATACAGGAGTCAGACGACAGAATAATAGGGGATAGGGTTTAGTGAATAGTTAATAGTAAATAGTTGTGGATTTCCGCCTGCGCGGGAATGACAAAGTCGTTATCCGGCTTTGTTAAATTAACTACGCCGTGACAAGAAATCTGCGAAAATCTGCGTTCTTCTGCGGATAAAAAATATTATGACAGAAAAAGAAAGAATATTAAATAGTATTCGTGAAAAGATTCGTACGTTTCCTACCGGGCCGGGGTTGTATTTTATGAAGGACTCGGCGGACAGGGTGCTTTATATTGGCAAAGCGAAGAATCTGCGTTCTCGTGCGGGCAGTTATTTTCAGCCGTCAAGCGACCTTTTATCCTCGCGCGGGCCGCTGATTGTGGAAATGATAAGCAAAGTCAGAACGGTGGATTTTCTCGAAAGCCCAAACGAAGTTGACGCATTGCTCCAGGAAGCCCGGCTTATCAAAGACATCCGGCCGCCTTATAATACTGACCTTGTCGATGATAAAACTTTTCCCTATCTTGAGATTACAACCGGCGAAGATTTTCCGGGAGTATATATCACCCGCAGGCCGAAAGAGAAGGGCGTTCGGCTTTTCGGTCCGTTTACCAGTGCAACCGACCTTCGGGCCGTTCTTGTTGTATTGCAGAAAATTTTCAAGTTCCGAACATGCAATCTTGAAATAAAAGAAAATGATCCGAAGCGAAGGTTTTTCCGTCCGTGTTTGTTATATAGTATCAAGCAGTGCACCGCTCCGTGCGGCGCAAGGATTGGCAGGCCGGAATATAAAAAGATTATCGCCGACGTTACAAGGTTTCTTCGTTCCAAACGTTCTGTTATATTGAAACAGTTAAAAGAACAGATGGAAGAAGCAGCCGCCGCGTTCGAATATGAAAAAGCCGCTATGTTCCGTGACAGGATTCGTTTGATAGAACGTCTTGACCAGCGGGGAGACCCAAGTGAGCATGTTCAGCCGGAAGTCTTCGCCGCTGATCCGACCGAAGCTCTTGTCAAGCTGCGTGACATTCTCGGAGTAACCGAGCCTGTGCGAATTATCGAAGGTATAGATATCGCGAATATTTCAGGTAAAGAAGCGGTTGCTTCACTCGTGAAATTTATCGACGGCAAACCTCTCAAGAATGGTTCTCGAAGATTCAAAATAAAAACCGTGCAGGGTATCGATGATTACGCGATGGTTCGAGAAGTTGTAAGCCGACGATATAAGTATGCATTGAGAGGAGAAGAGCTTTGGCCGGACTTGATTTTAATTGACGGTGGTCTGGGGCATTTGCACGCGGCTCAGCAGGCACTCAATGAAATGAACGCTCCGAATGTGAAATTAGCTTCCATTGCAAAAAAAGAAGAAGAGATATATTTACAAGAAAGCAGCCAACCTTTACGACTGGCTGCAAACTCCCCCGTTCGCAGATTACTTCAATATGTGCGTGATGAGGCACATCGTTTTGCACAACATTATCACCATATCCTGCGAAGTAAAAAAATGTTGAGTGAAGATTAGTAATATTTATTGTTCATTTTGTTTAAGGCTATCAAGAAGTTTTTGATGGTTTTGCTCAAGTTGTTCGAATTGCTCACGCATTAATCTCATCTGTTCTTCCATTTTCTGGAAATATGGATTCCCGGAAAAGTCAGGAGTATTTATTAGCGGAAAACCTGGATCCATGCTTGACATAAGATTATCGCCGGACTCATCGAAGAACATTGGAAAACGGTTTGTCTCTTTTTGTTTCGCGCTTTCAACTGCATTCTTTGCGGTTTCCTGATACTCTTTTGGCAGTTTATCAATTTCGCCTATTTTTGCTGTGTAGTCGTTATTGTCAATTTTCACGGTTATACTCGAATCTTTGTTTTCAGGACTTCCATGAATTGTTACGGAACACATTTTACCATTGACAAAGGAAGTGGAAGAAAACAGTTCATTGAAAATTGTATTAGATTTTATATTTTCAGGAATCTGTTCATCGAAAATCTGCTTCCATCCTTCGTTTGGATCGAAAACATAGACGCTGCCAGGTTGATAAGACTTTGTATTTACAATTTGCGGCTTATTCTGATATTTCCAGCCGGTTGTATCTTTGAACGCTTTCAGTTTCAGGTTGACTGTTTTGCGCTGGCCAAGATGAATAACTTCCATTGATACTTCTGCTCCTACTCCTAATTTACTTACTTTATTAGTAAGAGTTTCCCTGTTATAAAGGTCTTGTCCCTGTATTGCGATTACTATATCATCTATATCAAGGCCTTCTTCTTCAGCGCTGCTTCCTTTCATGATATTGCCGACTCTGATTCCCTGGCCGGATTTCAAACCGAGATGTTTTTCAAGAAGCGAAGGTAATGGTGTTGTGTCTAATGCTATTCCAATTACCGGACGATTATTTTCTGACTGGGATTCCACACAAAAAGCTATACCTGTCATTAGAATTATTGTTAAGATTATTAAGCTGAATTTTTTTGTTTTCATGATTTTCCCTTTCAATACGATTATTGTTTTAACTTATAATCCCTGCTCAAATGTTGCAGGTCTAACAAGATTTTGTCGAACTCCTTCGACCATCCACTGATTTCCATTTTCATCAGTAAATCTGTAATAGTCAACATTTCGAGCCGGTGCCTCTTCTGACTGAGGCGGCCCAAAAAGCATATCTTCCGTGATTTTCTTTGCGTATGCTTGACTCCCAGGAGCAGTGGGGGCAGGATTGTTCACTTTTCCTTCCGAGGACGTTGATTGAAGCAGGATAAAATGTAGGGCTATGCCGAATATTAATCCTGCCGCTACTCCCGTCGCAAAGCGGATCCATCCGCTAAGCTTGATAATATGATGGCTTTTCTGTTTTGATTGCTGGAATGCTTTTTCGAAAATCTCCTGAGGCGATTTGCCTTTTTCCAAAATCTCTAAAGCTAAGACTTCAGAGCTTTGGTCATGCAATTCCTGAAACTGCTCAAGCAATTCCGAAGCCTTCGGGTCACTATTCAATTTGGCTTCGAGCAAACGCTGCTCGCTTGGTGTGATTTCACCATCGAGATATTTGCCTATTAGAATCTCAAACATTTCTTCTGACATTTTCATTGTTCCAGTATCCTTAATTTTTTTGACACGGAATTACACTGTTTTTTCTGACACTGATTAACACAAGATTAACACTGTTTTATTTTGTTTTTTTTATCTGTGTTCGGCAAAGCCGACCGTGTTAATCAGTGTCAAATATTTTCCGTGTCAATCCATGTCTAAATTTCCCGTGTTAATCTGTGTCTTCATTATTTTGTCAAAAATCAATTTTCTTGCCCGGACGAGCCGAATTTGTACGGTCGTTACAGGCACGTCGAGTATTTCGGAGATTTGGTTATATGTTAAATCCCCAGAGTGCTGCATGATAAATACTTCGCGGTATTTTTCAGGCAGCGATTGTATTGCCTTTAATATTTGGCTTTGTTTTTCTTTTTCAATCATATTTTCAAAGAACTTGTCTTTTTCGTCCTGCCTGCTCTCGATAAATTCTTCATCAAGCTGAACAGGTCTTTTTGATTTTAATTGTCTGTGTCTGAGTGCTTCCCTTTTCGCGAGAATAGCGAGCCATGGCTTAAATCTTTCCGGCTCGCGTAATGTATCGATTTTGTTTATTAATTTCAGGCAAATATCCTGCAAACAATCATCGACATCATCCGTATTATATACAATGTTATACACCAGACCTTTTACCCACGCCCAGTTCCGTGTTATCAATTGTTGGAGAGCTTCTTTGTCGCCACTTTGGGCTTCACAAACCAGCGTCGCTTCATTTTGTCTTCTTTCTACCATCATATTACCTTAACTATTAATATAGATACTTCTGAGAGCAGGTTCATACATTATTTTTGTAAAATATTTTGGCTATTTTACTGCATTTTTCCATGTTATAGCAATTACTGAATACAACATTAATATTATCGGAAAAAACAGCGATTTTATAACACCTTTCTTATTTATGTTTCTAAGGAGAGTTGTAAATCTGATTTTATGTTCAATCCAGTGGGTGGCAGCCTCATCCTGATATCTTTTTTATCAGGATGGGGATGGTAAATCTCTGTTAAATCATCCCCAAGCTGCGCTTGAGGCTGCCACCCGACATAGATTTTAATAAGGTTGTTTTATGTTAATATGGGTAGATTCTATATAAAAACTTGCAGATTTTTAATAACTGATGTATTTTATGCCTCATGAATAATATAATTATTTGAGCAAATACGAGGAATTAGTATGGACAAAAAGAGTTTCAGCGGCGATAAGAAATTACCTATGAAATCGCTTCTTGCGAAGTACGAGAGAAAGTTAATTGATACGAATGTTTCGAAATTTCCCAGATGGATCGAAGGTTATCATCTGACTTTACTTACGATTGTCTGGTCTTTGTGCCTGTTACTTTTCGGATATTTGGCTAAAGAAAACAGGCATTGGCTTTGGGCTTCTTCGCTTATGGTTTTCTTACAATGGTTCACCGATTCGTTCGATGGTGCGCTTGGAAGAACACGCGATACAGGCATACCAAAGTGGGGCTATTACATGGACCATTTTCTCGATTATGTATTTATTTGCGCGGTTCTGGTTGGTTATTCGTTTATGCTCGAAGCCCAGAGCAGGCAATTCGTTTATCTATTAGTACCTGTGTTCGGGTGCTTTCTGGTAAGCTCATATTTAGCGTTCGGAGCGACAAACGAATTCAAAATAACTTTTCTTGGTGCAGGCCCGACCGAGATTCGTATTTATATTATTATCTTAAATGTTCTCTTAATATTTTTCGGTACAGCCTGGATAGAGAAAATCCTTCCTTACATTTTAGCGGCGTCCATAATTCTCATGTGCATAGTCGTTTTCAGAACACAGAAATACATCTGGAAAATGGACATGGCAGAAAAAAAAGCCAGGGACAACAAACAGACATAATAATATAATTGTTTGTTTCTATTGCATTTTTTCAAAATCTTTCGGCAGATTCGCAGTAACTGAACGAATATGTATATCCTGCTGCGGGAACGCGATTTCTATACCTGCTTTTCGGAATGCGTCATCGATTGCGCAATTGATTTCATGCCAGACCGGCAGGTTATTTTCCATACCTGAGATATAGACTCGCAGCTCAAACTCAAGCGAACAGCTTCCGAAATTTTTGAATAAGACCATTGGTTTGGGATTATCGAGAACGTAAGGATTTGTCTCGGCGACTTCATATAATATTTTTTCCGCTTTTTTAATATCTGAGCCGTAGGCGATACCGATGGTAAATACTTTGCGAAGCACTTTATCAGAAAGTGTCCAGTTTATAAGTCTGCCTGTGATGAATTCCTTATTTGGTACGATAAGTTCCGTCTGGTCCCATTTTCTGATAGTTGTTGCGCGAATTTTGATTTTTGTTACAGTTCCAGTTGCTTCTCCTACAGTCACTACATCATCAACACGTATCGGCTGCTCGAAAAGAATAATCAGGCCGCTTATAAAATTGGCGAAAATTTCCTGTAAACCAAAACCAAGACCTACGGTCATTGCCGCAACGAGCCACTGGACTTTCGACCATCCTATTCCAATTGCTGTAAATGCCAGAACCAAACCGACTATTACGATTATATACCGGCTGACTGTTGTAATCGCGAAACGTCCTCCGGCGTCTATCGGGATTTTTCTTAGCACAACGATTTCCAGCAAGCCGGGTACGTTACGTGCTACAACGACAGTAATTATAGTCACGATAATTGCCATTATAAGTGCGCCGAGTGTTATCGGCAGGGGGTCTCCCTTGGCGGTTGTTGTTTTCCAAAGTTCGAACTCACCGAGTTTACTTAACGCCGGAATCACATCCTGCCAGAAATACCATAATCCGATGAAAGTCAGTATAAATACAGCGGCGTTTATCAACCTGTTTGTCTGTTGTGAAATTTCGAAAATAGTTTTTTCCGGCTTGCCCTGAGATTGTTGTGTTACATTCGGATTTTCCGGAGAACCTGTTTCTTTTGTTTCGCTTGCTTCTTTCAAAGCTGCGGCTTCGTCACGTTTTTGTCTTTCAATAAGTGAAAGCTTTTTACGCATAATGATTAACCAGCGTGTGAGCATTGCTTTGAAAACAAACATGAAGAACATAAGTCCGATTGTGTACATGAGTTTTTCATATAAGTACCATGCCGCATAAAAATATCCCATAAGAGCGAGCATGGAGAAAAACATAGGCAGGATTAAACACAATGGATACCATATATATCGCAAACGATCTATCCATCCTTCTCGATTGCGCTTTAGATAAGAATCGACTAATGGAGAAGTCGGTCGAAGCAGCTTGAGCAAAAAGATTGCGACAACACAGAGAATTGCAATAAAAATGATTAGTCCCAATATGTTATTGAAAAGGACATTATTTTGCTGTTCTATTTGAAGTATTCGAAAGACAAAAGTAAGAGGTATAATTGCTATGAAAAACCAGTGCATATGTTTTCTGACAAAATCGAGCGATTCGGACCTGATTCGGAAGTGATTCTGCATCAAACCTGACGGCATGACCATATGACAAAGTATTTCAAATAAAAAGATGGCCAACGCTAATTCTTTCAATCCGCCGGAGAGCGCAGTTACAAACTCTGAGCCGGATGCATCGAGTGATAAACGCCACTGTACGAACAAAATAATAATTGGCCAGTTTATTGCGAGCAGTATAGTTAGAATAAAAACTTTGAATGTGTGAACAAAAGAGTCTGTATTTATATCGAGTACTTTTATCGAAAGGTCAATGATAGAAACATGGATTTTCTGGTGGAGTATATACGCCAGTATAAATGTAAGAATAATAGTTACATACGCGAAAGGAACCTGTTTTATATCGCTCCAGAGTGTTATTATAACTTGTTCCCAGTTTAAGGGGCGAATAAGCCATTGAATAGTGGAAACAATCGCATTGATACCTTTAATGCCAGGTTTTGTATTGCTTTTAACCCATAGAATATTTTTGTTTATGAAATTCTGATATTCAGTGACAATATTTACAAATGAGTTTTCTTTTGCGTCAAGTGTCGCCAGAATAGTCGTATATTGGCTTAAATAATCAGTGATGGCATCGAGCATATTTCGTCTGTTCTGGAGATATGTTTTTGCTTCTGCGCGAATCGCTTCTTCTTCGGATTTAGTTACCGGAGGATCAATCACTAAATTTGAAACGTATTGATCAATGTCACTCAACTCGGATCGTTCTTTTTCATATTTCATTAAGTCGAGTTGTGTGTTGGATATTTCTTTCAGTCTCGATTTGATTTGACGTTTATTTTGTTGTATATCGGGTAACTCATTGTTTTTTGCGAGCAATCTGACTCCCATGACGTCGCTGATTTTGTTACCTGTTGCGCTTATTTCCCTTTTAACTTCCTTATAGTCTTTATCGATTTCATTATACCGTGTCTGCATTAAATCAGAATTTTGTGTAGTATCTCCGACCTTTTGGGCCAGTTGCGCCTGTAAATTTGCTAATGTTACATTATATTCCGCTATTTCCTGAATAATTTTATGCGAATATTTTGTTTCCGCCTTTACTCGTTTAGCTTCTTCCTGTGCTGCTTCCGCCTGTTTTTGGCGAAGAGTATTTACCTCCTGCTGCCAGAAGTCTCTTAGCTTTTCATCGTATGCTGCCTGGCGTGCCGCAATATCTCTTTGAGTAGCCAGAACGTCTTTTCTTGCGTCATAACATAGAAGTTCTTCTGTATTCCTTTCAATTGTAGCTTCTAAAGTATGCCTTTGTGTTTCGGCGAGAACCTTGTTGGCTTTAGTTAATTCAGGAGCCTGAGTTTCATCCGGAGTTGCTGCG
Organism: uncultured Pirellulales bacterium; assembly: GCA_964567805.1. Classification (GTDB taxonomy): domain Bacteria; phylum Planctomycetota; class Phycisphaerae; order Sedimentisphaerales; family Anaerobacaceae; genus JAFGPS01. The sequence goes on from CAZMPL010000009.1 coordinate 21,750, forward strand.
AGACTTGTTTGGATTTCTTCAAATTTTTGTTTGGCGGAAGAAGATTCCTCCGGGATTGTCGTTCTCCTGTCAATACGTTTTTTCTGCTCATTTTCAAGAGTAGTCGAATCTTTTCTTGATTGTTCGAGATTCGATGTAATTTCCGCCAGTTTCTTTTCCGCGTCAGTTAATGCAATATTCGGCGCTATATTGGGCTCCGTAAATGTGGGAAGTTTTGCAAGCTGATTTTTGAAGTTTTCCAAATCATTAGATGCTTTATTGCGGCTATCAATAAAATCCTGCTTTGCTTTTACAAGAGTATCCGTCTGGTTAAGATAATTGATCGCCTGGTTATAGATATCATCGATTTTTGCTTTCAATTCCGCATTCAGGTCGGGCGAATCAGCGACGGTTTTTTTATAGGATTGAATTTGTTCCAACGTAGTAGCAGTGGAATTAATTCCTTCGATTTCAGAAGTTATTAACGCAGGTTTTTGAGCGGCGTTGACATCCTCTTGAGCAGCGGTTGAATTTACGTCAGAGCCTTGAGTCTGCTGAGCGTAAATATGTATTGATAATACCGCAAGAAGCAGTATTAAAAATATTTGTTTTAAGAATTTTGCATTTTTTAGATATATCAAAAATCCGTTTTTGGACAGAATAAACATAAAAGTGTACTCCGAAGTATATTTCTTCCTTAATATTTTTAATGCTAATCAGTATAATTGCCTTTGTGTTTTTAAGGAAGGAAAAAACATTATGAAAATAGCTTATTCTGCGGCTTGAAATCTTTTATATTTTGCTCTTAAAACTATTATTAGTATAATATCGAAAAATGAGAAATTGTTAATGTATTGATAAATATTTAAGGAGACTGAAATGAAAAATACTGGATTTATCTTTGTTTTGGTATTATTGACGATATTCGCCGTCTCATGTACCGCTGAATCACAAAATGTTGCTGCTTCTGACCAGAGCAGTCTTGAACAAAAACCAGCAATTTCTGAACAGGGTTTTGAAATGGATACAATTAAAACAAACAAGGGAGATTTGAAAATTACCGCTATCGGTCACGGAACATTAATGTTTGAATTCGCAGGCAAAGTAATTCATGTTGACCCGGTTGCAAGTGAAGCGGATTATACGAAATTACCGAAAGCCGACTTGATTTTAGTTACTCACGAACACGGCGACCATCTCGATGCAAAAGCCATAAATACAATTAAGAAAGATGGAACAAAAATATTATTAACGAAATCGTGTGCCGCACAAGTTCCCGGTTGTATTGTAATGAAAAACGGAGATGTGAATTCCGTCGATGGATTGAAAATAGAAGCAGTACCGGCTTACAATCTCGATCCGGCTACAAGATTCCATCCAAAAGGAAACGGCAACGGCTATGTGATTACTTTCGGTGACAAAAAAGTCTATATCGCCGGTGACACTGAAAATATTCCTGAAATGAAAAACCTGAAGGATATTAATATTGCGTTTTTGCCGATGAATCTGCCTTATACGATGTCACCTGAGATGTGCGCCGAAGCGGCTAAAGTTATCAAACCGAAAATTCTTTATCCTTATCATTTTGGCCAGACTGATACCAGTATAATAGTTGGATTATTAAAAGATTCAGGTATCGAAGTACGTATCCGTAAACTGGATTAGTTTATACACATGTAGGATGGGCTTCAGCCCATGCTGTAATAGGAGTAATTGGAGTTAATATTTATGCCGAAAACAAAAATAGTCGCAACGTTAGGTCCCGCAAGCAGCAGTTATACCGTTCTTCGCAAAATGTTCAATGCCGGTCTCGATGTTGTCCGGTTGAACTTTTCGCATGGAAGCCATAATGAGCATCTTGAACGTATTAATATTGTTCGCCAGCTAAACAAAAAATACAGACGCAACATTCGCATTATGCAGGACCTCGAAGGATTCCGTATCAGAGTAGGGCGTTTCCATGGCGAAAAAACAAGGCTGCTTGAGAACAGGACGACTGTTTGGCTGAGCAATATTGAGGACGTACATGGACACAAAACAATTCCTTTCGATTATCATGGTGATTTGAGCAAAATCAAGCCCGGCCAGATGATATTTATCGATGACGGAAATCTCAGCCTGAAAGTCAAAAGCAGTTCGGAAAAAAGCCTCAAGGCAATCGTTGTCGAAGGCGGCGTTCTTAAAGAGCGAAAAGGTATAAATATTCCAAATGTAAAACTGAATTTTACCTGCATGACCGAAAAGGATAAAAAAGACCTCCTGTTCGGGATTGAACAAAAAGTGGATTTTGTATCGCTATCCTTTGTACGAAATAAAGATGATGTTCTCGAAGCTGCCGAATTAATAAAGCCGAAACTTCCGAAATGCAAAATTGTGGCGAAAATCGAAAATCGCGAAGCTATAAATAATATCGATTCGATAATAAAGGCTGCTGACGGAATTATGATAGCCCGCGGCGATATGGGTGTATCTTTGCCGATTTATGAAGTACCGATAATACAGAAGACCATTATTAAAAAATGCAATGCCGCTAAAAAAATTGTTATCACCGCGACCCAGATGCTCGAACACATGACCGAACACAGCAGGCCGACACGCGCAGAAGTAACCGATGTAGCAAACGCGATTCTTGACGGAACTGATTATGTTATGCTGTCAGCCGAAAGTGCCGCAGGAAAATATCCATCAGAGTCTGTCAAAATGATGAACGATATAATTAAGTTCACGGAAAAAAACAGACTATAGACAAAAGACCTTAGACCACAGGCACCAGACCTCAGTCTTAAGTCTCCGGTCTTATGTCTGTGGTCTTATTTTTTTTGCATAAAAAAAATCATTTCTTATATTTTATATGAGCTGGAGAAGTTTGTGCAGATTTAGCTTGCACAAAGTATAACAGTTTTAAAATGGGCGGAGCAAACATGCGATTTATAAAGGGATTTTGGCAGCACAGAAACGGCAAAATTTATGCAATTGAAAGCGATACTTTCGGCAACATCATAGGCGGAAACGGTCCTCTCGACCTTGAAGACCTTCACGCTCTTGACTGGTACGATTACAGGCCGGCAATAAACGACTGGCTCAGGGAAGCTATCGCTCAGAAACAACTGCGCAGAGTGAATCTAATACCGTGCAAGACATAGCAACAGAATAATACTAACTTATCCGAATGTTTTTGTCAGGTCGCTGATTTTGGGTTTTTGCAGCATATCTGCCGCGATAGATTCGGCTTCAGTTATTTCAATATTTGAAATAACCTGCTGTATTCGCGGCAGGAAGCGAGCGTCCATACTCAAATTGCGAACACCTATTCCGAGCAGGAAGGGAACATATTTTTCTTCGTGTGCCATTTCACCGCATATAGATATCAGTCGGTTATGTTTATTCGCGGATTGAACCACTTTTTTTAGCGCACGCAGCACGGAAGGGTGGTGAGGGACATAAGAAGACGCTATATTTTCGTTTGTTCTGTCAACGCCAATCATAAACTGAATAAAATCGTTTGTGCCGATTGAAAAGAACT
>CAZMPL010000010.1:0-8944 GCA_964567805.1 uncultured Pirellulales bacterium
TCAAATTGATTCATCTCGGTAGAATGGCTACTTTGCCTGCATCTGTACGAAATGAGTTGTTAGAGACAATGAGAATGACTGAGTCCAATACAGGGATGATTCTTGCGCTTGCGTTGAACTACGCCGGAAGAGCGGAAATTGTGGACGCGACAAAACAAATTGCTCAGGATTATAAAGATGGGAAAATTCAACTGGATGATATTGACGAAAAGTTGATAAGCAGCAATCTTTATACCGCCAAACTTAATGACCCTGACCTGCTGGTTCGTACAGCAAGCGAATTGAGAGTCAGTAACTTCCTTCTCTGGCAAATATCTTACAGTGAATTTTACGTCACCGACACTTTATGGCCGGACTTTGTTAAAAAAGATTTGGAAAAAGCGATTGTAGCCTACGCAAACAGGGACAGACGCTTCGGAAATATCAATTTAACCAAAAAATGATTCCCCTGTTTGGCATGCTATTTATTGAAAAAGCGAAATAGAAATGGTCAAAAACAGACTGCTTTTCGGAATAATAATGACTCTGGTTTTCTCAGGTGTGGTCATTTTTGATGGATGGTTGGACGGTTCAATTACCAAAACTCCAGATGATGACGCCCAGGTCAAAGCTACTATTTTCTGTGTACTCATCTGCCTACTGGCAATTCCGGCGAATATGGAATTAGCGCAACTTGCGTCAGCAAAGAATCTTAAGATATTTGTACCGGTTTCAATTATCGCCTCGATTTTGCTCGCCGAATCACGATATATTACCCAGTTTAATATCATGACACAGGAGCATTTACTGCTTTTCCTGTTTCTATTTGCTTTTTTCTCTGCTTATTTATACCAATATCTGTTTTACGGCCTGAATTCGGTTATTCCCAATTGCGGAGCAACCTGTTTTGCGGTTTTGTACCTTGGATTACTAACCTATTTCGCGGTTGCGATTCGTATCGAATTTGGTTTATGGCACCTTTTTATGTATATTTTTGTTGTAAAGTCAACCGACATAGGAGCTTATACCGTTGGAAGCCTTTTCGGAAAACATAAGTTTTCACCCAAAATCAGCCCGGGCAAGACATGGGAAGGTATGTTCGGCGGTTTGGTGTTCTCTGTAATAGTTGCTATTGGCTTTTCCGCAGGATTTGGTATAATGAACCGGATGATGGCTATAATTTTTGGTATTTGTCTGGCATTTATTGGACAATTAGGTGATTTAATGGAATCTATGATGAAACGTGATGCACAGCAGAAGGACTCTGCTAAAAAAATACCCGGTTTTGGCGGAATACTCGATGTTATCGATTCGCCATTAGCGACAGCTCCGTTTGCTTATTTGTTTTTTATACTGGCTTCCTGAAAAGAGAAAACTTTGGAAACTACCATACAATTAGAACCAGCTCTTAAACAGCTTGATTTATTCGGTCCGGGGGACAGCTTCCTGCGTTTAATTCGCAAATCTCTGGATGTCAAAATTTCCGCGCGTAATAGCAGCATTACTCTTTTCGGCAAAGAAAAAGATGTTAATAAAGCGTCTGAAGTATTTATAAAAATGCAGGAACAGCTCCATAAGTACCACTCCCTCACTTCCGAAGACATATCTGTTTTCTTAATGCAGGACGATTCTGTCAGTAAAGATGACAGTGACGCGATTATTTCCGTTTACTCACACAGAAAAGCTGTAAAACCAAATACAAAAGGTCAAATGAAATACGTTCAGACAATGTTCAAGAACGACCTTACATTCTGTATCGGACCTGCGGGAACCGGAAAAACTTACCTTGCGGTTGCGGTTGCGGTTTCCATGCTGAAAAGAAAACAAATCAGAAGAATTATTCTCGCGCGTCCGGCTGTCGAAGCTGGAGAAAAACTCGGATTCCTTCCCGGTGATTTGCAGGCAAAGGTAAATCCGTATCTGCGGCCTTTATTCGATGCTATCGAAGACATGATGGAATTCACACAAATGCGAAAGCTTATAGATCTGGATATCATCGAAATTATTCCGCTTGCGTTCATGAGGGGTAGAACATTTAATGAATCAGTTATTATCTGCGACGAAGCCCAAAATACGACCGCGATGCAAATGCTGATGGTTCTTACAAGACTGGGCCAGGGTTCGAAAATGATAATAACAGGCGATATAACACAAATTGACCTTCCGGCCGGACAGAAAAGCGGAATGATAGAAGCTATCGAAACACTCCGGCGGGTTAAAGGGATTGGTTGTGTGCAATTAGGTCAGACGGATATTGTTCGACATAAACTGGTTCAAAATATTGTGCAGGCTTATAAAAAAAGAGTCACGAAAAAATGATGTTAAGCAAGCATGGAAAATATTAGATGTGGCTGTTGAAAAAAATCAGTCCAAGAAGAAGCAGAGTTCGCAAAAGTGTGTTTGCCGAAGGATTTTCGCAGGTAAGCAAACCTGTCAATACTGATACTGTAATCTCAATTTCCCAGCTCACATTATTCATAATTCTCTGCGTTTTCATTCTTTCATTCCAGCAGCCGACATTAACGCAGATTATTCCAATCGCTACTATTGTTACAATGATTTCGATATCAGGCGCGGTTTATATTTCCCATTATCAAAAACGCATATTGAGAAATCACGTCAGAGTCGCTACTTTAATCGGGATGTTTTTAATTCTTCTTGCGTCGGATAAATTTGTGACTGCTAAATTGATTTCACTTGGAACAAAACATACTCCGATAGCATGGGCTACCGGCACAGCGGTTATTGTAGCAATTATTTTGACAATAGCTTATGACCAGCGATTTGCTATTGGTATGACCGTAATCTATTGCACTTTTGCTTGCCTTGCAGCAGAACCGCCGGGAGCAGATAATCCATACCAGATAATAAACATCGACCTTTTCCTGATAATGATGACAGGCGCTTTTACCTGCACTTTGTCACTGAAGGAAATCAGAACGAGAATAAAACTTCTTCAGGTGAGTGCATTAGCGTCAATTCTGGTATTTATAATGGCGGCATCTGTCGAAATCTTCAATAGTAAGACGACTCTAAACACCGCTATTGTCAACGCAGGCCTGCACGCTGGTGTCACTATGTTTGTAGGATTGTTAATACAAAGCCTGCTTCCTGTAATCGAAAGATTATTCCACATAGTAACAAGCATGACTCTCCTTGACTATAGTGACGCGAACCAGCCGCTCTTGAAAAAACTCGCGATGGAAGCCCCCGGAACTTTCAGCCATAGTCTTATGATTGGTTCTATCGCAGAAGCGGCTGCGGAAGCTATTGGACGTAACGGCCTTCTGTGCAGAGTCGGTTCATATTATCACGATATCGGTAAATTGAACAAGGCTTCTTACTTTATTGAAAATGAAATCGGCTCTGGAAGCAAGCACAAAGAACTTGCACCCACAATGAGCTTATTAATCATTATAGGTCACGTCAAAGACGGTATTGAAATGGCCAGAGAATATGGCTTACCGGGTGTAATAAGACAGTTTATCGAAACACATCACGGGACAACTTTAGTTGAACATTTTTATAACGAAGCAAAAAAACTCAGAGCAAAAAAAGGAAAAGGAAAAGATCAGGATGAACTTTTGGAAAGTGAATTCAGATATCCGGGACCCAAACCAAGAACAAAAGAAGCGGCTATTGTAATGCTCGCTGACATAGTCGAAGGCGCAGTAAGAAGCTTACCTGAAATTACTCCTTCGAAAATCGAAACTGTTGTACATAATATGGCTATGAGACGTCTCCAGGACGGCCAGTTCGACGAATGCGATATGTCACTGAGAGAGCTAAGTCAGATTGAAACAAGTATGTCAAAAACACTCTCTGCACATTACCATAGCAGAATCGCATATCCAAAACCGGCTGATGTACCGCTCGAAGCTTTATCTAATTCAAAAGAGAATACTTAACAATCTATTAAAATATGGCTTCACTTAAATCAGACAAGGATATAAAGATACAAATAACAAGGCACTTCAGGGAAATTAATATTTCAACGCCTAAAATTAGAAAATTAATAAAAACTGTCTGCTCGCGTTTCGATAAAAGCAAAAACGCAAAGTCATGCAAATATGAAATCAGTATAGCCATAGTAGATGATTCGGAATTCAAGAAATTTAATTATCAGTTTCTGAAAAAAAAATCGCTTTCTGATTGCCTGAGTTTTGACTTGTCTGATAACAATAAACCTGACTCTCCGAAAATCTTCGAGCTGATAATTAACGGCCAGATGGTTCAAAGACAAGCTAAACTGCGAAAACTTTCCGAACAGGCCGAACTTGCACTTTATATAACTCACGGCCTGCTGCATAATTTCGGTTTTGACGATTTAGAGCCGGATTTGGCAAAAATAATGCACGCCAAAGAAGATGAAATTTTACAGGAACTAAATTACGGTTTAGTTTATAATACTTCGATAGAATCAAAACAAATAAATTCAGATAGAAAAAGGAAGCACAAAAAGTGATAGATACACTTTGGGCAATTTTGTTAATATGTTTTTGCACCATAGGAACATTATTTTTTTCCGTTAATGCCATAGCTCTGCGATCTTTTTCACTCGGGAAACTGCAGGATGCATTCAAGGAAATGAATAAAAATAATGATTTCGAAGAACGTGCCATGTACATTTCTGAAAAATCTGATAACTTCGTTCTCATATGCTTACTTTATCGTTTGATTTTCAATATGTGTATAGTTCTGCTTCTCGTAGATATATTCTTTGTATTGAATTTTAGCCATAAAGGATGGAGTTATTTTCTCTCATCAATAATTGCTATCGCGATATTTTCTTCCTTCAGTATTGCTATTCCTCAGGCATGGGCAAAATACTCAGGAGAAAAAATTCTGAGCAGGACATACAAAATACTCGATCTTTTCACATTCGTATCTTTTCCTGTTTTGTATGTCTTCAGATTGTATGATGGATTTATACGAAGACTTGCGGGTATTTCAGAATCCACACCCGAAGAACAGCACGAAGAAAAACAGGAAGAATTCCTAACCAACCTCGAACAGCATAGAACAGAGGGAGCGCTTGACGAAGAAGAACAGGAAATGATAGAAAACGTGCTCGAATTGCGTAACAGTACAGCAATAGAAATTATGACGCCGCGTACTGATATAATAGCTATAGAGGTAAATTCTGATTTGCAGAAAGTTCTCGATACCATTACAGAAGCCGGACATACACGCGTTCCGGTATTCGAAGATAATATCGATAATATTGTCGGTTTTATATACGCAAAGGACCTGCTTTCCGAAATAGGCAAAAATCCCGCTGATTTCAAACTGCGCGATAAAATGAGAAAACCATATTTCGTGCCGGAAACAAAACCTTTGAGAATATTACTGCACGAATTTCAAAATCAGAAATTACACATAGCGGTCGTTCTCGACGAGTACGGCGGGACGGCGGGTATTGTCACGTTGGAAGATATTCTCGAAGAGCTAGTGGGGGAAATCGCGGATGAATACGAAGAGTTACCAGCCAGCCCTACTAAAAAAATTGACGATAATACTATCGAAGCAGACGCCAGAACTCCAGTCTATGATTTGAACTATGAATTCGAACTGAATCTGCCGGAAGATGAGGATTATGAAACAATTGGCGGGTTTGTTTTCTCCCAGCTTGGATATATACCTAAAGCAGGCGAAACATTTGATTATCAAAATATAAAATTCGAAATTACCTCGGCAGAAGCAAGAAAAATCAAACGAATTAAAATCAATAAAATTTCTCAAACGTAACTTTTTCAATATGCTTACCAGGGACTTAGCAATTTGCATACGTACCGTCGATTATTCTGAAACATCGCAGATAGTGACTTTTTTTACAAAACAGCACGGCAAAATCAGCGCAATCGCGAAAGGTTCTAAACGCCAGAAATCCGCTTTCGACGGTCCAATTGAAAATTTTACTTACGGCCAAATCATTTTCACTGATACAGACAGGGATAAACTCGCCACATTGACGGAATTTCAAACCAGTTTTTACAGTACGACCCTGTACAAAAACATATTCGTTTTAAACTGTTGTTTCTTCGCATCAGAGCTTCTAAACAAGCTGACAGATGATTACGACCCGCACGAGGGACTTTTCGAAAGTTTTCTTCAGTTCATACAAAACGCACAGGAACAGGACGAAGATGGGATATTGTCACTATTAATAATATTCCAACTGTCACTTCTTAGTGAAGTTGGCTTACAGCCAGTCTTAAATTATTGCGCAAACTGCAAAACCCGGTACTCAATACGTAATACGAATCACGAATATTATTTCAGCAGTACCGCCAACGGCCTGATTTGCAAAGATTGCGAAATGAGTTTTCATGACAAAATCAGATTATCTCAATCAGCTGCTGATTGCCTTGCGAATTTAACGCTTATTACCAATACAAATAAAAATACATTACGTGAAATTGAGAAAATCATGGTAATTCATTTTACAAACATTTTAGGTCACCAGCCCAAAATGGCAAAACATATATTAACTATGTGATTTTAATTAAGACTGAGCGAATCTAATCAAACTGCTCGTCACTTCGGACAGAGGGACAACTTTTTCGGCGGCACCGCAGGCAATTGCTTCTTTTGGCATACCAAAAACTATACATGATTCCTCATCCTGAGCTATTGTATGAGCACCGCTGTTTCTCATATTCAAAAGTCCTTTTGCGCCATCGTCACCCATACCTGTAAGAATTGCTCCTATAGCATTCGAGCCGGCGTATTTCGCGACAGAATTAAATAACACTTCTACGCTCGGAATCTGCCTGCAAACACGAGGCCCTTCCTTAACATTAACGTAATAGTTTGCTCCAGAGCGTCTGAGAAGCATATGAAATCCGCCGGGCGCAATAAGAACCTGACCCGGTACGACTCTGTCACCATCCTGAGCTTCTTTTACACTCACCTGGCATTCCCGGTTAAGGCGTTCGGCGAACGAAGTTGTAAAATGACCGGGCATATGCTGAACAATCAGCGTTCCAGGTGCATTAGCTGGAAACTGGGCAAGTACATATGATAAAGCCTGTACGCCGCCAGTCGAAGCGCCGATAGCAAATATTTTATTGGTTGTTTCTGTCATTGACAATTTTTGGCTGGATGTCTCTTTAGGTAATATTTCCCGATTTGAAATGCGGGCTTTGGAAACGGCTTTTATCTTCTCGATAAGTTCGGTACATGCGTCACCGATACTGTAAGACTGTCCCGGTTTGCATATAACATCGACCGCTCCGGCATCGAGAGCTTCCATTGCGGTCTTTCCGCCTTTGGGAGTAAGAGAGCTTAAGACTATTACAGGCATAGGATGATGCTTCATTAGTTTTCGTAAAAAAGTAATGCCATCCATTCTCGGCATTTCGACATCGAGAGTGAGAACATCAGGATTCAGAGCTACGATTTTATCTCTGGCAATAAATGGATCGGGAGCGGTCCCAATCACTTCTATATTCGGGTCCTGAGCCAATTGCTGACTGAGAATCTTACGAACTATCGCGGAATCATCAACTATTAGTACTTTCACGCATGTATTTAATGTCATTTCCATAATATAAATCCTTTTTACGAAACTTATATTACAAGTTTTTTTCAAGGCTGTTAGATCTTACTGTCACTGCACCATTTTCAATATTAATATATAAATTGCGGGGAGACGAGCCGCCTACATCTTCGGAATTAATAAGCATTCCGTTTTTCCATAACATTTTTCTGATTGCAAGGTGGTTTCTTTTACCGATATCAAAACCTTTCGGGCCGGAATCCATAGCTGCTCCGCCCGCGATTTTTACCTGCATCCTTTTTTTATTCGCACCCATCGATATCATCTTATCGACTAATATTTTCATTCCAGTATCGGCATACATAAACGGATTTTCCTGTGCCCTTTCCGGATTAATATTTGATTCAGGCAACTGAAAATGCAGCATTCCGCCGATTTTTTTGTCCGTATCATAGAGACAGACTCCGATACACGAACCCAGCGAATATGTCACTATAACATCCGATGGATCCGCGGATACTTTGGCATCTGAAACATTTACTACTATTCTTTTTTTTGTCATATTAATAAACCTACGGCTTCATATAGATTGTCGGCTGAACATACTTAAACTTATGTTGAATACCAGTCAGTGATTCGGAATGTCCGGTAAATAAAACGGCCCCGGAGTCCAGCATATCCCAGTAGCGGTCTATTAAAAATTGTTGAGTAGGTTTGTCGAAGTAAATCATCACATTTCGACAAAATATAAAATCCAACGGGCCTTTAATCGGCCAGTTTTCCATTAAATTAAGGTGTTTGAAAACAACAATATCTCTAAGAGCACAACTCACTTCGAAAATCTTAGAGCTGTTTTCATGTTTCGATAATAAATATTTATTTCTCTGTTGTATCGGTACGGTGGAGACTCTTTCCTCATCATAATATCCTTTTCGGGCGGTCTCAAGCATCCTTGTGGAAATGTCTGTCCCAAGTATTTTAACATCCCATTGTCCCTGTCCATCAAGAGCTTCCTTGAGTGTGATTGCAATCGAATACACTTCTTCGCCCGAAGAACAACCTGCGCTCCATGCACGGATTCTGCGATTCCTGTTTTTCTTTTTACGTTCCATTATCCCAGGTAATAATTTATCATTTAAAAATTCGAAATGCTGTTTTTCCCTGAAAAAACTTGTCAGATTCGTGCTTAGGGAATCAATCAGATTAGAGAATTCCCTGCCCGTTTTATCTTCAAGGACATAACTCATATATTCCTGAAAGCTGCTAAAATTTCCCTGTCGCAATCTTTTTGCAAGACGTGCGCGAACGAGTTCTTTTTTGCCTGTGTGAAGATTAATCCTGCAATGCTTATAAACAATTTCACTAATCATCTGGAAATCTTCTTCGCTTAAAACAACTTCTTTCATGTCTAACGAAAGCATAATTCACCCAAGTATAAAGTTAACAACGAGCAATTTCCGCTAT
>CAZMPL010000010.1:8954-24781 GCA_964567805.1 uncultured Pirellulales bacterium
TCTGATTTGGGATTTCCTGGGTCGTAAATTCCGCCATAAACTGCCCGGCCCAGGTGTTCGATAAACGAACCAAAAACCCGTTCCTCAACCCGGGCGATACTATAATCCTTATCAAGAATCAGACTGACTTTCCCGTCACCCATGATAGCACCGCCGGAGACACCTTTTATTTTTCCTAATCCGTCGCCAAGATTTTTGATTACAACCTGCTGCTGGTCGAGCAATTCATCCACCAGTAAACTGTATTTTTTATTATTATTTTCCACAATCACAAGAAGTGATTCTGTCGGATTCTCAGTTAAAGGAACACACCGGAATAATTTATATAATCGAACGAGAGGTAAAAGTTCACCTCTAACCATTACCATTTCAGTCCTGTTCTGTATAGTTGAAATCTGTTCAGAAGTCGGTCTGAAACTATTTATTATCGAATTTATCGGTATGATATAACGTTCATTGCCGACTTTTACGATTTGTCCGTCAATAATCGCCAGAGTAAGAGGTAAACGAATTGTGAACGTTGTTCCCTGTCCCTGGACGGATTTTATTTCAATTTTTCCGTTCAGTAATTCGATGTTTTTCCTGACAACATCCATACCGACGCCGCGTCCGGATACGCTTGTGATTTTTTGAGCGGTCGAAAAACCTGCCTGGAAAATCATTTTAAATATTTCGTCTTCGGTTAATTCCTGACCTTTTGCAATAAGTCCTTTTTCAATGGCTTTAGCAATAATTCGTTCTTTATCCAGACCTTTACCATCGTCCTGTATTTCAATTACAATATTACCTGCCTGATGAAAAGCACGAAGTTCAAGATTGCCGGTTGCTTTTTTACCAGCTTTAATTCTATCCTCTTCAGTTTCGATTCCGTGATCGATTGAATTACGAACCATATGTATAAGAGGATCAGAAATTTTATCGACTATCGAACGGTCAAGCTCAGTTTCATCGCCGGATGTGGTAAAATTAATTTTCTTTCCTGATTTATGTGACAGGTCTCTTGCCAATCTGGCCATTTTCTGAAATACGCCGCTGATGGGAACCATTCGCATTGATAAAGATAATTCCTGCAGTTCCCTGACAATTTTGCTTTGACTTGCGACTTTACTGCTAAGCTGATGATCCAAAGAGGAATTTCTGCTTACTTCTTCGGATACCATCAACTGAGCTATAACAAGTTCCCCTACCATGTTTATAAGATTATCAAGCCTGGTTGTGCTGACTTTTATTTTTTCGTCGCTTGAGTGACTTTCCTTTTTTGTCGCAGCAGAATTTGCCTCTGAAGCATCACTTGTTTCAATTATGTTTTCAATTTTTTTATCCTGCTCCGGATTTAATTCTTCAGATGTTTTCTGAACAGCTTCTTCAGTTATATTTTGTTTCTGTTCTACCGGCTCATTTTCCGCGATTCTTTTTAATTTTTCCAAAAAAGCAGGCAAATTCGCTTGCGCAGGCACAGGTTTGTTTGCTTCGATGGATTCCTTCAATGTATTAATCATCTTTTTCATCATATCGATTGATTCGAAGACGACATCAGTGACATTGCCTGTCAGAGCCATTTTATCTTCGCGAACAAGACCGAGAAGATTTTCAGCCGAATGTGCGAGCGAGCCTATATCTGCCAGGTTAAGAAAACCTGCCATACCTTTAATAGTATGAAATCCCCTGAATATCTGGTTAATAATATCCTTGTCGTTTGGTTTTTCTTCAAGCTCGAGCAAGCCTGCTTCGGCAGATTCGATATGTTCAAAAGATTCTGTAATAAAATCCAGAACCAGCGAGACATCATCTGGAGCAATAACGATACCTTCCTTCGGAAGATTTTCATTATTGTTCTCTACTGTTACCTGCTGTGTTTCTGAAATATTCGGAACAGGAGCGGTTTTGCCGATTTGTTCAATTAAACCTTGTAAAACCTCGATGGCTTTGGTTACCACTACAATAGACGCGGCGGTGTCTTCAACTTCCTTATGTAATATTTTCTGAAGCAATTCTATCGAAGTGCTTGTTTCACTGGTTGCGTTTTTGAGCATCTCAGTTGGATAATTATCCATTTGTCCGAGTCCATCAAGAGCGGATTTAATCTCATCAAGAACCTTTTGCAAATTCTCAAGTTCCGAGAAATCTTCCGGATCGAGCATGTTTATCGAAGATGCCGCTTTTTCCATTAAATCTGCTAATAATTCTATATTTTGCATATCAACCTCATGTTTATATAAGCAAAGGCACCTGGATTGTTTTTCCAGTAGTTGAAATATCTGTGTTCGTATTTAATGCCTTAAATATGTCAAATACCGTAACAATACCTCGAATCTTGTTTTCAGTGTCTATAACCGGAAAACATCGGATTCCAAAGTGCATCATATTTTCCATTATTTTAGTAATATTCGTGTCAGTTTTTATTGTGTGTACGGGTCTGCTCATTATCCACATCATTTTTATATTAAGTGTCGCGTCATCAAGAGGCCTGCGCCATTTTGAAAATATGGAACGCAGATAAGGACTCACCGCGCCTGTTATATCAGAACGTGAAACAATACCTTCCAACACACCTTCTTTACCAATTAATAAATAACCTGTATCAAACTGCCGCATTTTCTCTATAGCCTGCTGAACGCTTTCATCCGGACTGCACCAGGCGACATTAGTTTGCATAATATCTTTTGAACACAGAGACAAAGAAAGAACTTCTGTCTTGTTACTATGTTGTATATCCTGATTTGGAGCATCTTTTATCTGGGAAACAGACTGACCAGGCAAAGTGGCCGGTGATTGAGTCATTTTCTTAATTGTTTCAGAAACCGATTGGTTCGCCTGATTCTCAGAATTACTTTCAGAATCAGGTTCCTTTCGAACTTTTGTCTCTGTCTGTTCTATTTTTGTTTCGATTACTGTCTTTTCGCTTTCAGCTATTTCTGTTTTTTTATCCGCTTCAATTTCTTTTATTTCTGCAGCGTCAGTTTGATTTTTCTCTTTCTCAACATTCTCTTCCTTTGTATCATTAATTTCGGAATTCGATTCGGATTGAGACGCAAAGATACTTTTTGGAAAGATTACGCCGCAGTTAAAAGCAGGAAAATTTCCTATCGCAATTTCAAAAGGAACGAATGTCAATGATTCGTCATTTTTCAACTTAATACTTTCTGCAGGATTCTCCCAGGGATTGCCGATGAAAGTTCCATTTTGTACAAAATGGCCGTGACCTTCGTATTCCTCTCTGAAAACTCTGTCCCATGAACCAACGCATAAATTTCCTGTTTCTCGCACAGCGTCGTTCATACTATTTACATCTTTAATTGTTCCTCTTTTGATTTCCTCAATAATTCTGTTTTCAGGAAGCATAACAATAACGCCGGAAAGCGTAAACAAGCCGCCCTGGTCGAAGACCAGAAAGAACGTGCCATGCATTGCACCAATTGTATCGACATTATTTATGGCAGAGAGCTTTTTGAAACGTTTCTTAAGGCCATTGATTGTCTCATCGCATGCTTTCTGTGGAACACATTTCATGTCCACATCGAACATACCAGATATATCGTCACAAAAACCATTGAAAGCTTCTGCTGACAACTCAATCGCTCTTGACTCAAGCTCTGTTTGTGTTAATGTCATGGTATCGTACCTTAGGCCCGGAACGTCTTTTAATTAAATATTTTCCTTGTATAATAAACAAAATTCTGCGATGTACTGACTATCTATCGTAACTCGAGACACGGTTTTTACGGCCGAGCTGTCACTCAGGTTTGTAACAATATTCTTACCACTCATTACCATAGGAATCGAAACGGAAATGTTTGTCGTATTCTGCTGGATTTTTGTTTTAATGCTGCCCATAACCATATTTGCAACTTCACCAAGCGCATCATAAACATCTTCTTTACTGATATTTTCTTCGGGATCCATTCCAAGCATATTTCTGCCTATCGATTTGGCACAATCCGAATTGCAGCATATAGTCAAGCAACCGTCAAGATCTCCCTTGAAAGTGATTGTACTCAAAAGAGTATCGTTTGGAGATATTTCCTGATCAGTATCGAAACACTGTTCCAAATCCATAAATATCATTGTTTCAAACACTTCGCTTGCGCTTGCCAGTAAAACACTATTCATGCAAGTATTGTCGATTGTAATCATTATTTTGATTCCTTCCTAAGATTCTAATAATTTATACCGCTTTTGAGATTTCTCTATTTAGTTCATAAACGGTGATAATTTTTCCTGAAACTTTTCCGGAGTGAAAGGCTTATTAATAAAACCATTAGCTCCATCGGCTATAACACCATCGATAAGGCCCTGAGCACTTTCTGTAGATACCATTATTATCTTTGTGTTGGCGCAATTACTCAATTCACGTGCCTTTTTCACAAATTCTATGCCATTCATTTCCGGCATATTGACATCACAGAGGATTATATCAACGGGTCCGGCACTTAATTTCTCAAGCGCTTCCTTACCATTACCAGCCTCTTGTGGTTCACTAAATTCAAGGCCGGACATTCTCATGGTACGCATAATGATTTTTCTCATTGTTGCCGAATCATCGATAATCATTAATGATTTAGCCATAATATTTTCACCTTCACTTTCTCTTTTGGTTTAGTCAGTATAATTGTTCAATATCCATATTAAACTTTTTAGATAAAAGCGCCTCCGGATTTACCAGAGGCGCTTATTCTTAACTTTTAAGCATTAAATTCATCGAAATCGTGATTATCATTATCACTATCTTCCAACGGAATCATTTTATTAGCATTCGGTTTAACTGCTTTTTTGTCATTACCTTTTTTAGATGTATCTCTCGCTATATTGTGAAATACCTGGTTTGACATTGATAATTTTTTATGTACATTGGAAGCTTTATTACTTTTTTTAGAAACGGAATTTGTACTAACATTTCCATGTTTCATGGCATTGGCTCCACCGACTAATGCAGCTAAATCTTTCACGATTGTATCCATTTGTTCAGCCTGAGAACTCAGTTCTTCTGATGCGCTTGCTGATTCTTCGGCATTTGCGGCATTCTGCTGAGTGACTTTATCCATTTGTGAAACAGCGGTATTAACCTGATCGATACCCTGTGCCTGTTCTGCTGAAGCGGCTGCTATCTCACTAACAAGATCAGTAGTTTTGCCAATACCTTGAACTATCTCTTCAAGAACTTTGCCAACTTCGACTGCAATATCTACACCGTTCTTGGAATTCTTTACTGATTCCTCAATCATATTTGCTGTGTTCTTTGCAGCTTCTGCTGAACGCATCGCAAGATTACGAACTTCTTCAGCAACAACAGCAAAACCTTTACCAGCTTCGCCCGCTCGTGCGGCTTCAACCGCAGCATTCAATGCAAGAAGGTTCGTCTGGAATGCTATCTCATCGATAACTTTGATAATCTTGGCTGTCTCGTCAGAAGATTTCTGAATATCCTTTATAGCTGAACTCATTCTGTTCATAGCTTCTGAACCTTCGTTTGCCGCCTTTTTCGCTTCGTTTGCGAGTGTATTAGCCTGCTGAGCGTTATCTGCATTCTGTTTTGTCATTGCAGACATTTCTTCGAGACTTGAAGATGTTTCTTCCAGACCTGCTGCCTGCTCTGTAGCGCCTTCGGCAAGAGATTGCGAAGCAGCCGATACCTGACCGGATGCCGATGCAACCTGTTCTGATCCCTCTGTTAATCCTGCGATTATTCTGTTAATTGGCTTAATAATGCTTCGAGTAATTACAAATGCAAGTACTATGCCCATGATAATTCCGCAAAGCGCCATAGTAATCATAAGTGTATTTGTACGGGCGCTGAAAGTTTCCATATATTGGGTCAAATTCGATTGTATAGTGTTCGTCATCTCTACCATATTATTGGCGATGGTGACCATATCCTTATCTGCCTCAATTTGTGCGATCATACCTCTATGGTAATTTTCACCGGCTGTTTCATATTCTTTAAGGTTGTCACCAATATTCGCAGCCATAGTCTCAAGTTGAGTATCGCCTTTGATGTATTCCGCGAATTTTCTTCTTTCTTCATTGCAGACATTTAGTTGGTCGCTATAAGTTACCCACTGCGTCTCGGAATTAGTTGCAAGTAAGTAAACTGCTTGAACGCGTAACTGCAGGAAACTGGCAAACACTGATTCGTTTACTATGCTGCCAATTTTAGTCCATTTCGAAATTAAGTCTGTATCTTTCGCTTCGTATGCTTTTGCAATAGCGGGATTAACAACAGAGTTCATTGCTTCACCCACTTTAGCTGTTACTTCTGCACCAATTTTACCCCATGCTGCAAATGCATCGTCACGCATTTTTTTGGCCGCAATTTGTTTATCGAATGAATCCTTATAAGATGTTGATTTATTCAGAATACTGTTTGCGGTATCTTTGTTCTCTTTACTTAAACCTTCAAATTTAGACAGAGATGTGATTTCAGTTGTAAATTGTCCGAAAGTATCGAACCATTTATCTACGGCTGTTTGGCCTGTTTTTTCATCTTTTTCAAATCCCTTTATTGTAAAATCTCTACGAAGTTTAGCACAGGAATCCAGTAATGTCAGGCACTTATTGCCTTTTTCGAGAATAGCTGAATTATCCGTAACTTTTGATAAACCCATCCAGCCTACATAACCTAATATGCCGGAGATTACTACTAATATTCCAAAACCTAACGCCATCTTTGCTGCTAATTTCATGTTCTTAAACATTTCTTTTTCCTTTAATCATTGTTAGTATCATCTTGATACGGTTGTTTCAACACACCATAATTAGTTATAATCGCCTCCGGAAATCCAGAGGCGATTACACTACACTATTAAGCATTAAATTCTTCAAAATCGTGATTACCATTATCACTATCTTCCAATGGAATCATTTTATTAACATTCGATTTAACTGTTTTTTTGTTATCTCCTTTTTTATTAGTTGGTTCTTTTGCTATCTTATGAAATACCTGATTCGACATTGATAATTTTTTATTATCATTGGAAACTTTACCTGCTTTTTTAGAAACAGAGTATTTTCCAACACTATCTTGTACTTTGTTATCAACTCCGCCAATCAGTATAGCCAGATCTTTGACTATAATATCCATTCGCTCTGCCTGAGCGCTCAGTTCTTCTGATGCGCTTGCCGATTCTTCTGCGTTAGCGGCGTTCTGCTGAGTAATCTTATCCATTTGTGATACTGCGGTATTTACCTGGTCAATTCCCTGTGCCTGCTCGGCTGACGCTGCCGCAATTTCACTAACAAGATTAGTAGTCTTGCCGATACTTTGGACTATCTCTTCAAGAACCTTGCCAACTTCGGTTGCAATATCTACACCGTTCTTGGAATTCTTTACTGATTCCTCAATCATATTTGCTGTGTTCTTTGCAGCTTCTGCTGAACGCATCGCAAGATTACGAACTTCTTCAGCAACAACAGCAAAACCTTTACCAGCTTCGCCCGCTCGTGCGGCTTCAACCGCAGCATTCAATGCAAGAAGGTTCGTCTGGAATGCTATCTCATCGATAACCTTGATAATCTTGGCTGTTTCATTGGAACTCTTTTGAATATCCTGAATAGCTTGATTCATCCTTCCCATTGAATCGTTGCCTGAATCCGCTGACTTTCTCGCATCTGAAGCAAGAGTGTTGGCCTGCTGGGCGTTATCAGCGTTTTGCTTTGTCATTGCAGACATTTCTTCGAGACTCGATGAGGTTTCTTCAAGACCAGCAGCCTGCTCTGTAGCACCTTCGGCAAGTGATTGTGATGCAGATGAAACCTGCCTTGAAGCCGAAGCCACCTGCTCAGAACCTTCAGCAAGCTGATTGACAATATGATTTATCTTGCCGGTTATACCACGAGCTACCAAAAACCATACGACTGAAACAAATGACAGAGCTGCGCCAAGAATTGCAGCGAGAAGTAAATTGCTTGTTCTTCCTATCGCCGAGATTCGGTCTTTGGCCTCATAAAATTCATCGATATAAGAACCTACACCGATAACCCAGTCCCAGGGTTCAAAATACATAATACGCACAACTTTCTCACGTGCGGCAACATCTCCTTCATTCTTCCATGGATACCTTTGTTCTCCGATTTCGCCTTTGCCAAGAGAAAGTGCTTTTTTACAAATTTCCTGTATAAATAAATTTCCATTTGCATCTTTTGCCTGATAAATATCTTCGCCATCGCGTTTTCCGCCTTGCGAAATAACATAATGTCCCGTTGAATCCAGAACATAGACATAACCAGTCTTGCCAACCTCGGTTTTCATTACCGATTGCCTCAAAGACACTACGCTTTCCTGCGGAATACCTACATACAAAGCTCCAACTACGTTGTTATTTTTATCAACAATAGGTTCATAAGCAGTGATGTACCATTTATTCACAACATAAGCCCTGCCTTTATATGTTTGGCCGCTCAATACTGTACTGACAACCGCATTCTGAGTACCATCTGGATTTACCTTTGGTATATAAGTACCGATTGCACGAGAACCATCAGCGCCCTGCACATTTGTACATACTCTAAGCATGTCACCTGCATCGTTCATACGCTGGAAAATCGTACATGTAGCTCCGGAAAGCGTTTTGACCTTGTCAACAACAGGTGAAGTCTTTCCCATTTCAGTATTCGGGCTCAGCCATGTTTCACCGGCAAACATCTTTGGAAGTTCCATACGTGAAGCGACTTTGCTATTTTGATTAACAGCGTTCCATGTTACCGCTTCTTCAGAAAATCCGACCTGGCCGGTATTAGTGAAAACGTCATGAGCAACTTTCAGTGAATTATTAACATTTTCCTGTATAATCTCCTGCTGGGTTTCACAAAGTGCATAAATATTCTTTGTAATATGATCAAGGTCCGCATAGGCCATTTTTGTGTTTTCTTCATCAGATACACCTACCATTTTTGTATTCTGTCGATATACTATTAAAGAAACCGTAAGCAGAGGAATAAACGTCAGCAGGATTCCTATTGTCAATAATTTTGTTCTTAATTTCATATTTCTAAACATTGAATTTCTCCTTCATTTTTATATCTAAATCATTTCCTGGGATTAGAATTTATAAATGAACGATAATTGAGCACGAGTCGAATCGGCATCTTTACTATCTTTATAACTTGTATCCCATTGTGAAAGTTCAAATCCAATTTGAGTATTGCTGTTGATGGAATATGTGCAATTTCCAAACATAGATGAGTTACGTACTTTGCTGGCTGTAACTACATCATCCCTGTTAACGCAATCTACACCATAACCAATATTGAAATTCCATTTATCCCACGGCCCGAGGCTCGCTGCAATCCAGCCACCCTGTGCGGCTATCTCTTTTAATGCAGTTGTATTAATACTCTGGAGTATTCCGCCAAAATACGTTCCGAGATTCTGTCCGTTAAAATATTCTCCCTGTATTGTGAACCACTTATTAATTGGTTGTGTGAAATCGAAATTGCCGGACCAGCTTTGAAATTTCTTATTGTCCCCGTCAGTTTGAGTGTCATATTCTTCTGTTCCTAAATGACCGGAAAAACCGATTGTCGTGGGTTTATATTTTAAAAGAGGAAAAGACATACTTAAACGTGACTGTGCGGTAGGATACCCGGCATCCATACCTGTTTCTGCATAAGGCGCACCACTCGTGGCTTTATCTGTACCGATTGTTCTGACTACTGCAGTTTCCAACTTTACAAAATTCTTGTCCTCGTCAGTCCAGGTCTTCGTCAAACGAATCTGTGGTCGTCTGTAACCTATATTACCGGCACCCCACAAAACAAGGTAGTTCAAAGTATTTGGACACAAAGGCGATATAACATCAGATGTCTGGCCGGCAAGAACTTCAAAACCATCAGACCAGTTCATTTTCATATAAGCATGACGCATTTGAATTTTCGCTTTGTTCTCCGACGCGTAATTTCCATAGAAATCAAATTCGAGAAGACCGCTTGTCTTGAATCCATCTTTTTCTGGTCCGTTTATTTTAAAACCAAGACGAGTCTGATTTGCAGTCATATTAAAAGAATCGTCATCCGGATTCGTGGTTTCTGAATTGACATACATATCGTAATTACCCACTGATGTCATTGATGTATCATAAGACGCATCCAGCTTTATATATCCATAAAACTGAACATCCAGATTCGACCAGAGTGAAAAACTTTTGGGTTTAGACTCATTAGCTACTGGAACAACTGGAGCCACTGGAGCAACCGGGCTTTCTTTCACTAATTGAAGCTTAGCAGTATCCGGCTGAGTCTGTGTTGTAATGGGTTTTACCGAAGAAGTTGCAGATGCTATTACTTCTTTCTTTTCCGGCTCTTTCTTTTCTGCCTGTTTCGTTTCTGACTGCTTTAAGTTCAGATTCCATGGAGAGCTTGTTTTTGTTGATGTTGCTTCTGTTGTTTTTGATTCACTTGTAATTTTCGTATCTTCACTTGAAGCCGCCGCTTTGAGAGCTTCCAGTTCCTGCTCCATTTTACTTATTCTTTCACTAAGAGCAGTACTGTTCGTTTGAGCGGAAAAACAAGATGAGACTACGAATAATATCAAGATGATTGGTAATATATCTTTTTTACTCATTTTTACCTCACTTCTGTTTACCATCTGTTTCACTAATGTCTATTCTTCTGTCGTGGATTTATTTCAGGCTATGATACCTTCAATATCAGTTCCACTAAGAACTTTGTCTATATCAAGAAGAATTTTGACAGCCATGCCGACTTTTCCTAATCCAACAATAAAATCAGTGTTTACAGATGAACCGAATTCAGGTGTCTCTTCTATGTTGTCACCGGATATATCAAGTACTTCCTGCACACGATCTACCACAATTCCAGTACTGCAATTGCGGACGCCCTGAGTAGTCTCAACTACTATAATGCAGGTCTGCTCGGTAACCTCAGTAGTCTCCATACCGAACTTTGCCCGAAGGTCTATCACAGGTATTACCTGTCCGCGCAAATTGATTACGCCTTTGACATAATCAGGCATTTGCGGCACAGTTGTGATATTCATGTATCCGATGATTTCTCGAACCTTCAGAATTTCAAGCCCATACTCTTCATTGGCCAGAGCAAAGGTAAGGTATTTACCTTCCTTGTCCAGCAGAGCCTGATTACCCTGTAATGAATTTGATTTTGCTTCTGTCATAATTGTGTCTCCTAAATTTCTTTTTGCGTTTTTAAGCTACGACAATATTCCTGTTTTAACGGATTGTTTTTCGTAATTCGTTTGATTTTGGGAATATAGGACTTTATTTCTTATTAACTTGTAAAAATGTTAAAGAGACACCTTTAATATGATGTCTAACTTTTAATTAAAATTTACGCACTCAGACTTTAAATAAAGAAAGTGCTATAGTTCATTTTCACAGGTTTAAGAGTCGAAAATGCCCGTTTTCACGGTTACAGAAGGCTTTTAATACTATGTGATATTAGTATTCATGTCTGATATAATTTACAGCCTTAAGTCAATGTACGTCTCTACCTTAGTTAGTTATACACACTACATATCACTTAGTGTTAGTTCAGTTTTCGTCTGATTTCAGAGCGACCTTAACTACTTTTGCTTTTTTTCTTTATAAGACAGTGATAGCTTGATGTTATTCCTGCAATTTAGATATGATAGAATGACAAAAAAGTATATCTATTTGCTTATTTGTGATTATTTTCCCTTTAACATAATTTAAATTTGAGCAAAATATATAAATAAGTATAGTGTTTAAAAAAACGCCTTTTTAAAGTGAAAATCCCATCTACAATCCTAAATCCTCAGGTAAAATTAAATAATATTCCTATAAAATCGTGTTTTTTCTTGACTTTTTCCATAAAAGAGCGATAATTTAATGCTGATTTTTTATGCTTTCAAATCGGGCTTGTTTGAATTAAATACAAGTACTGTATTTGTTCAAAAATGAATAAAGCTGAAAAAATTGCATTTCTTTTGATTATCGTAGAAGTTGGTAAATACTGTTAAATTTGTAAGATATTTAATATTAGTTTGCCATGTACTGAATTAAAGATTTGCATGGTTTGGAGGAAATACTTATGAAAAAGATAAGTACTCATTCGGCATTTCCTATTCTGCTTGCATGTGTTTTTATTATGGTATTCGTACCATCTGCATCCGGGCTTTTTAACAGCATAGGCAATTTAATTACAGAACTAACAAGTATGAAAATCAGCAGTCTTGAAGGTGTAAGCTCAGGAATTTATGTTACACCTGATGATGACTTGGAAAATTGCGACTGGCGGTACGGTTTCCCGCATAAGATGCACTGGCCGCAATTACCGGACTTTGGTGATACAGGGATGGATGTGGACGCATCTGAAGCCATATTAGCAGATGATTTTAAATGCACTTCCACCGGCCCAATTAACGACATTCATTTCTGGGCTTCGTTTTTTGATGATACTTTACCCATAAAAGAACCAAATAACCTGACATTCGAGATTAAAATTTATTCTGATGTTCCAGCAACAGAAGATTCAGCGAGTAAACCGGGTAAAGTACTTTGGAATCGAACCTTTTATCCCGGTGAATATACAGTTCGGGAAATAAAAAATCGACCTTCCGACTGGTATAATCCAATTACATTGTATAACGATCCTAATAACCACGTATTGGCTTTTCAATATAATTTCTGTGTTAAGAAGAATGCATTTATACAGGAAGAAGGTACAATTTACTGGTTAAGCATAAGAGATATAAGATCCGCCAATGATACATATAAACTCGGATGGAAAACGACAACTAAAAAGCTTAGATGGAATGATAATGCCGTTTTATCTATTCCCGGGGCTCCGACATGGCTTTCAATGTACTATCCTATAGGACATCAATTTAAAGGAGAATCGATTAATCTCGCTTTCTCTATCACAGATGGATTGCAGGGTGACCGTCTTCATGACCTTGGTGATGCTCCGGACAGTTCGAACACGTTCCCAAATACGAATATGCTCGCTTATACAGGTCCGAATGTTCAGGCGAATTATCCTACGATTTTCTGGACTTATTTCCCGCCGTACGGCCCAATTCACTGGCAGCCTGAAAAAATATTTTATCTTGGAAAAGATGTAACTTTCGAGAGCAGCGCTGATTCAGGTTATGATGAGGATACTAATAATAATCTTTATCCACCTTCTAACTTATCCAATCGCGACGGAGCCGACGACGGCATAATATTGCCGTTAGTACTGCCCCACTGCCAGGAAGCAAAAATTCCTTTTACTCTCACAACCATAAGCCCAATAACTGCTTCACCAATTTATTTAAATGTCTGGTGCGACTGGAATCGCGATGGCGACTGGGATGATATGATTGATTGTCCGGATGGCACAAAAATACCTGAATGGGCAGTTCAAAATACTCCAATTATTATTAATTTTGCAGGAACTGTAAACCTTGATACTCCTCCATTCATGTGCTGGAATCCTCTGAATGATAATAATGAGCCGGACCCGATGTGGCTTCGAATAAGTGTTGCGGAAAAACAATGGAGCACATCATATCCTACTTTAACCGGCAATGGAGGTTCCGGACCGGATGAGGGATATGAGTACGGCGAAACAGAAGATTACCTGATTTACGCAAAGCAAGATCCGAATACTACTAAATATGACTGGGGAGATTCTCCGGATAGTGTGACATCTCCAGCTTATCCCACTATATCAAGTAACAACGGTGCGTACCATGTAATTGCCGGACCATGGCTTGGCGACGCAAATGATAAACCTGATGCAGAGTTGAATGGCCAGCCTGATCCGAACGCTTTAGGTGATGATCTTAATATTGACCCGCTTCTCTCCATTGGCACACAAATTGATGATGAGAACGGCGTAACAATTCCGCCTCTTATCCCCGGCTACCCTGCAGATATTACACTTGAAATCGGAGGCGGCGGAGGTATAGTCCAGGCTTGGATTGATTACAACAGCGATATGGAATGGCAGCCGGAAGAGGTAGTTTATAATGGCTTCCTGGCTCCGGGCGCACATGTTATCTCGTTTATTGTTCCTAATGATGCTGTCCCGGGACAATCTTTTGCAAGATTCAGAATCAGCAGACAAGGTAATCTTGATCCCGATGGAGAAGCAAAAGATGGAGAAGTCGAGGATTATGAAGTAGTTATCGAATCACTCTCGCCTTACACAAAATGGTTACAGCTTCCTGATGTTACACCGCACGGAATTGATATCAGAGTTGACTCGAACGAAGGTTTGCGTATCATCGCCGATGACTTCAAATGCACCAGTCAAAATAAACTTACTGATGTACATTTCTGGGGTTCATGGAGACAGGATAAAAAGTATGATATTCTCAGGATTAATCTGAGTATTTATGATGATGACCCGGCTACAGCTAAAAATCCATATTCGAAGCCTAAAGCCAAATTATTATGGCAAAAAGATATCTATCAAGGTCAATTCAAAGAAAAACTCTACCATGAAGTCCGCAAACCAGGCGAATGGTGGTGGGACCCTGTTAAAAATGTTATTAAAGAAGGCGCTGACAGGCAAATCTGGAAAATAGATATCGATATTAATCCGGATGAAGCTTTCGAGCAGCAGGGAACACAGGAAAAACCCAAAATATACTGGCTCGCGATAAGAGTAGATACGAATGATGGCGAATTTGGATGGAAAACACGCCGCTGGCCGGACCACTTCATGGACGATGCAGTCTGGGATGTTGGCTCTGAATTACCAAGATTATGGAAGGAACTGCGTTATCCGAATAAACATCCGTATTACGATATTGAAAAGAACTCTGTAGATATGGCATTCCAGTTGACTTTCACTCAGGACCCGGGTTTACCTACCATGAGACCGGCAGTTTTGACTCAATGTGCAGCTATTCCGACAAAATGCCCGACACAAGTTACAATGTGCCCGCCGGTTAATACAAAATGCCCGGTCGTAACGACAAATTGTCCGCCGGTACAGACACAATGTATGGCTATTACAGTTTGCCAGGGAAGCTCGGAGACTATATGCCCGGCGGTTCTGACCCAATGTCCGGTTGTCGAAACGCAATGCCCGTTCGTTGAAACACAATGCTATGCAATTACTGTTTGTCAGGGCAGTTCGGAAACTATATGCCCGGCCGTTTATACTCATTGCCCGGTTGCAGAAACAAAATGCCCAACATCAGATACGAAGTGTCCGCCGGCGGAAACTAAATGCCCTGTTATTCAAACACAATGTCCGTTCGTAGAAACACAGTGTTATGCAATAACCGTCTGCGGCGGAAGTTCGGAAACCATCTGCCCCGCGGTTTACACAAAATGCCCGGTTGTTGAGACCCGTTGTCCGCCAACCGTTACAAAATGCGTTGCAATAACTATATGTCAGGGAAGTTCCGATACACAATGTCCCGCGGTTGAAACGCGATGTCCCGAAGAACCAACGAAATGTCCCCCTGTTCAAACTCAGTGTCCTCCGGAACCGACTCTATGTCAGGTTATAGAGACACAATGCCCGGTTGATACAGTGTGCCCGGCTTCAGAAACAAAATGTCCCGTTGTGTTCACGCAATGTCCCGCCACTGAAACGAGATGTCCTTTAACATTAACTAAATGCCCGCCGGTGGAAACCGAATGTCCGGTTGTTGAAACGCAATGTCCGTTCGTAGAAACACAGTGCTATACGATAACAGTTTGCCAGGGAAGTTCGGAGACTATTTGCCCGGCTGTTCTTACACAGTGTCCGGTTGTTGAAACTGAATGCCCGCCATCTGATACACAATGCCCGGTTATTGAAACACAATGCCCCTTCGTCGAAACTCAGTGCTATACGATAACAGTTTGCCAGGGAAGTTCGGAGACTATTTGCCCGGCGGTTCTTACACAGTG
>CAZMPL010000011.1:0-24353 GCA_964567805.1 uncultured Pirellulales bacterium
TCAGCTTCACTATGCACTCGGTGTCGGC
Source organism: uncultured Pirellulales bacterium (assembly GCA_964567805.1). Lineage (GTDB taxonomy): Bacteria > Planctomycetota > Phycisphaerae > Sedimentisphaerales > Anaerobacaceae > JAFGPS01. Next base: position 29 of record CAZMPL010000011.1, read on the forward strand.
TGGCATGGCTTCCGCCGCCCCGGATTTTACCGTGTAACCCCGCGCGGTTAATCCGCTGACGATGAATGGTGCCGTCACCTTGCTCTTTTTATCCACGACCACATAAAATATTTTGAAACTGGACATATCGGTTCCTGGCATTACTTTTCCTGAAATTTTGGCAAAAGATAAACGATTGGGTTGAATTAAACCAAGTTTCTGGATTTGCACCAATGCATCCTGCTCCGGTACCTGGTAGGGATTAATGTCCCATTTCTCTACAATAAAAGACTGCCCAAAATTAAAGTAAGTATCCACACCCACAAAGTTCTGGCTTCCGGGTTCAATGTTCATGGTCGCGCTGTTGATTTCATCTTTCCAACCGGTGCTGACGGTCAGCGGCCCGGGCTGGCACACAAAAGCCATGTAATCGATCCCTCTCAGGCCGCCCACGGTGTTATCATTGATCAGTACTTCGCTATCTCCTCGATTAGATGGGATGTTATACACATAGAGGATTCCCTTGCCTGGAGGAATCGGTTGAACCAACTGGAACGGTTTTCCTTTGGAAAGGCAGCCAGAAAGGGGCAGTCCAGCCAGAACCAAGCCCAGCACACAGATAATTTTGTATCGCATAGTTACTCCTGTTGATTCTGTTTTCATTGTTATGTCTCCTAATAAAACAATATTAAACAAGAACATGTTATTTGTTTTTATCCCGAGTTATTAATATTCCTCTTTGTACTGTTCCTCACTAAATTTCCCGTCACAGCTCGCAAAATCAAATGTCACTTCAATTCAAAACGGATATTTTATTTTCAAACAAAACGACTTAAATCATTTCAACTCAATTTTGAAGTATGGAATTCTACCTATAAATAAATTTCTTGTCTATTGTGGTAACTACGTATTTTTTATAGAATATATCTTATTTTCAGCTTAAAAATGAGGATTTTAGAAAATATTTCAAAAAATATTTTTCTATAAATATTGAATTGTGTTTTTTATGAATTTTGTGGCTATGAGCCTTTTAATCGAAACCCATCTGGATACAAGGAACGGCTGAAGGCATTTTCATTATTTTCGCGGGCTCTTCGGGGAAACCTGTACGGGCGGAAAGATATGCAGACTCGATAACGGCCATATTGTTGAGATTCTCCCTGCCTGTACATACAGGTTTATTCTCTTTTGGTGACAATATGCTCATCGCGAAATCCTTTAAGAGCAATGTCATTCTCTCAAGCTCTGTATCGTTAAATTCTTCCTGGGTAGTGACCTGGCCGCTTACGTCACGGATATTCAGCTGCTTTTCGTTAACCGTGAGAATTTTATTATTATCGAAGAAACGCAAATATTCCTGCTGCGGCCCAATCCCGTTTCGCCGGGATGTAATTATATTGCCCACAAGTGTATCAGAGAATTTCAATGTCACGACCGCGGTATCTTCTGTAAGATACAATCTTTGCTGCCTGTCCTTTGCCTGATTTGTATTCAACGAATACATTTGCTGAGGCAAACCAAAATTCAAAACAATCTGGTCGATTATTTTGTAGCAATTGTAAAGGAGCACTCCGCCGCCTGATAATTTCGGATCGGTGTGCCATGTATTAGCGGGAGGTTCGCTGAAAGTACTGAAAACTGTAACGAGAAAAACCTGTTCCAGTTTGTTTTTTGTAATATAGTCACGAAGAGCAAGATATCCTTTTGCGTATCTTCCAGTATTTGCAATGGAAAATACTATACCTTCTTCTTCGCTGAGCTTGACGAATTCCGCGGCTTCTTCGAAATACCTCGCTATAGGAGGAAGTTTCAGGCAATTAAATTTCTTTTTAATAGCCATCTTTATATATTCGTCGCATGTATGAGTTTCCGCGGCGATAAGAAGTACCCTGTTGTCACGAGAAATACGAGCGTCAGTTGAAGAAATTAATTGCCTGAAATCATCATATGCCTGACAATTCAGTTTATTTGCCGTCTTTTCGACGAGATTTGTATCTTTATCCGCGATTGCTTCTATCTGAAATAAATCTGTAGCAAGAGCCGCTTCGAGAAGGAGCTTACCTCCTTCATTTAGTCCAAGAATCGACGTTTTCAGCTTGTTTTCACTCATTTTTATAGTCCATTACAATCTCACCCTCATATAAAACATATTTCTAATAACATTATCATTTTACCTTCGTTTTCAAAAAAAATAAACTCTGAAAAACAAAAATTAGCCTAAAAGACACTCCAAACGATAATTTCAAGAATAAGTGACTTTTTTTTATGGTTCGATAATATTTTTATGGATTATTAATAAATGTTCCGATATAATACTAACTTATTATTGTAGATTCGGATTATTCCAGGGTCTCTCAGGAATAGTTTGTGGAACAGATTAGAGAGACAGTATTAACGGCCATATTAGGCCAAGGAGCACAGCAGTGGGCACAGGTACAGTAAAGTGGTTTAACGGCAAAAAAGGTTTTGGATTTATCACCCCCGACGGAGGTAGCGAGGATTTGTTTGTTCATCATTCTGAAATCAGAATGGAAGGCTATGCAAGCCTCGATGAAGGACAAAGAGTTGAGTTTGAGATCGGACAGGGTAAAAAAGGCCCATGTGCGACAAATGTAATACCCAGCTAATCCAGTTCATTACCGAATAAAACCAACGGGCTCCGAAAAACCGGGGCCCGTTTCAATTATAGATTCAATAGACCAGAAACACCTCAGAATTTTCAGCAGATTTGAATTTTTAATTCAGTATTTTAAAAACTAAAAAAGAAAAGCACCAATTAAAATTAGTGCTTTTCATGTGTTTTTAATATTGAGTGCAGTCTATTCTGAACAATGTCACTGTTTTATAAAATGTTCAGGGACAGGGAACTGTGAACAGAGCAATAGTACGTCTTTTCCGACTTCCTCAATGACCGATTCGTTGTCGATGTTATCTGCGACTCTGTTAATGAATGAAGCAATTTGCGCCATTTCTGGTTCTTTCATACCACGAGTTGAAATCGCGGGTGTACCGATACGAACTCCATTCGGATTCATTGGAGGAGCCTGGTCACCCGGTATAGTATTATAGTTCGTGACAATTCTTGCTCTATCGAGCGCTTTAGCCATTTTCTTACCCGGAATATTTTTACTTCTCAGATCAATTAACATAAGGTGATTATCTGTACCACCGGTAACAAGAGTAAAACCATATTCCATCAATTTTGCGGCTAAAGCTTTCGCGTTTTTCACAATCTGAGTTGCGTAAGCTACAAATTCAGGAGTATTCGCTTCTGCCATTGCGACTGCAATCGCGGTCATAGTATGCATATGCGGGCCGCCCTGCAATCCCGGGAATACCGCTTTATCGACTTTCGACGCGTGTTCTTCCTTGCAAAGGAGCATTCCGCCTCGCGGGCCGCGAAGTGTTTTGTGTGTTGTTGTTGATACAATATCTGCATATGGAACCGGGCTCATATGAAGTCCCGCGACGACAAGACCGGCGATATGAGCAATATCACTAATAAGATATGCTCCGACTTGCTTTGCTATTTGATGAAATTTCTCGAAATCAATCTCTCTCGGATATGCGGTTGCTCCGGAAACTATAACTTTCGGTTTATGTTTCTTCGCCAAATCTTCAATCACATTAAAATCCAGCAAGCCTGTATCAGTATTAACCGGATACGGCACTGAGTTAAAGAACTTGCTTGTCAGCGAGACTTTCCAGCCGTGGGTCAAGTGACCGCCATGTGATAACGACAATCCCATAATAGTATCACCGGGATTGATAAGTGCCGAATATGCGGCCAAATTCGCAACTGAGCCGGAGTAAGGCTGAACATTTGCGTGGTCAGCTTTGAATAATTTTGTAGCTCGTTCTGTCGCGAGTCTTTCGATAAGGTCTGTGACCTGCTGACCTTCATAATAGCGTTTGCCGGGGTAACCTTCCGCATATTTATTGGTTAAGCAGCTTCCGCTTGCAAGCATTACCGCTTTAGAAACATAATTTTCAGAGGGTATCAGGCGTATCGAGCCGCTTTGACGAGCTGATTCCTGTCTGATAAGCTCAAATATTTGAGGATCGTACTGTTCAAGAGCATTTATCATAATTGTTACTCACTAAATTATTTTGTCTTTTTTCATTTACAAAAGTAATACAAAAACGAAAATATATTTATATCATAGCTTAGAGGTACCGACAAGTTTTTTATTTGTTGACAAATTTGATTTTTAGACTAAAATCAGCGATTTAGCATTATATCAAAGAAAGATATCGAAAATATAACTGATGGTCGAAGAAAACGGTACATTATTGGCAAAAGCTAAGGCTTTTTTTTCTAAAGGGCAAAAACTGGCCCAAAGCTCCAATTATGACTATGCAATTGATATGTACATTGAAGGTTTGCAATATGCTCCGGACGCGCTTGAAGAAGGCCATTTGCCTCTCTGTGAAATGGCTATGCGCCGCAAGGGAGAAGGCGGAAAAAAACCTTCAATGGTAGAAAAAGTCAAGCGAATGGGAGGAAAAACTCCACTTGAGCAGATGCTGAACGCCGAATATCTTTTCATCAAAGATCCCGACCATATTCCCTACGCAGAAGCGATGCTAAAAGCCGCTGTAGCAGGAAATTACGTAAAAACGGCTGACTGGATTGCAAATGTAATTTTCCAGACAAATAATGCATCCCCAAAACCGACACTGAGTACATACCTTCTATTAAAAGATTCATATATACAACTTAGAAAACTCGATAAGGCTCTTGCCGCCTGTCAACATGCGGTAAGACTTAAACCTGATGATAAATATCTCAACGACGAATTTAAGAATCTTTCAGCCGAACTGACTATGGAACGCGGCAAATACGACGGCGAAGGCGATTTTACAAAATCCATAAAAGACCGTGAGAGCCAGGAAAAACTTCACGCACAGGGCGAAACTGTAAAAAGTGAGAACTACCGAGTTCAGGCAGTCGAAGAAGCAAGGAAAAAAATTGCTCAAAATCCTACACTTCCGGCGAATATTTTTGATCTTGCCAGTGCCCTTTCCGGACTTGAAACCGACGCAGGCGAAAACGATGCAATATCTTTGCTTGAAAGTACTTACAAAAAAACAGGTGATTACAATTTCAAACAGCGTTCAGGCCAGATTAAAATAAAACAGCTTAAAAGAAGAGTCAGGGAAACAAAAATCTCATTACAGACTGATCCAGACAATGAGCAGTTAAAAACTGCTTTAGAGCAGCTTCAGACAGAGTTAAATAATACCGAACTTGAGCATTACCGTCTCAAAATGGAAAATTATCCAACCAACCTCGAAGCCAAGTATGATTATGCGACACGCCTGGTTCGAAATAAAAAATACGACGAAGCAATCCCGCTTTTCCAGGAAGCTCAAAAGGACCCTAAAAAGAGGTTGTCTTCGCTAAATCAGACCGGCTTATGCTTCTTTATGAAGGGCTGGTTCACCGACGCAATTGATATTTTAGGTAATGCTTTTGATTCTTATGACGCAAAAGATAGTGCAATGGGCAAAGAATTAAGGTATAATCTTGCACGTGCTTATGAAGAAAATGGTAATACGACCGAAGCGCTGGAAATCTTCCGCAAAATCGCACAGAGTGATTTCGCGTATAAAGATGTTAGCCAGCGAGTTAATAATTTAAGGAATACGTTAAATAAACCAAACTCTCAGTGAAATTGAGAAAATATAGTTTTTTAGGAGAACAAAGTGGCACATTCGTTATCAGCAAAAAAAAGAGTAAGACAGAATGAGAAAAGCAGAATAACCAACCGCGCTCGCAAGAGTCAGGTTAAAACCCAGATTAAGCATTATGAGGAAATCCTCGAAAAAGGCGACATTGCGGCTGCAACAGAACAATTGAGACTGGTTACAAAGAAACTTGACCAAACTGCGGCAACAAGCACAATGCACAAGAAAACCGCTTCACGCAAAAAATCACGTCTTACCAAAAAGCTGAACGCTCTTAAAGCTAAACAAGTCTAATCGTGATTGGTGAATAGTGATTAGTAATCAAAATTGAATTACTAATTTCATGCTTTTTCAAGCGAAGCATGGAACTGCAAAGATTTATTTCTGAGCTATTCCATGCTTCGCTTTTGCTATTTTAAAAAATTTCCCGGATTCATCTTTATAGTATATAATTGGTAACGCTTGCAAAATTAAGAAGGTATATGAAAATTTGAAATGGGAGATTTCAAATAAAGAAGTTCAAAACACATATTACAGCAGTAGCAATAGTTACCGTCTGGGCGGTATTCGCTTATTCTTACCTCGGTGTCGAAGACGGCAGTTCCGGTCTTAGTATATTAGGTAAAATAAGTGCTGTATTTTTCATTCCCGGCGGATTGTTAATGCAAACTATTAGAGGAAGCTTTTCCAACAACGAAATCCCTCTTGCGGCAATATTAAGCTGGTTCATATTCTCATTGATTGCTCTTGCAATCGCTCAAATTAAAACTATGATTATAAAAAGCAAAAATGGGTAATAAGCTATATGAATAAAGAAGTTGAAAAATATATAAAGAAGCATAAATCGCCGCAGAAAGAAATTTGTATTGAATTGCGGGAGATAATATTAAAGACATATCCGAAAATTGAAGAGCAAATGTGGGCGGGAGTGCCCTTCTATGATCACAGATATTACATCGTTGCACTCAAGGACCATGTCAATATGGGATTTGCTATAAACAGCCTGTCTAAGGAAGAAATTGCTCTATTCGAGGGAAATGGCAAAACTATGCGGCATATCAAATTCTATTCCCCAGAAGATATAGATGAAAAGCAACTCGTAAAGTTAATGAAAATCTCAAAAAAGGCCAAATGCACCTGCTGAAAACATTTGTTAAGGTTCAATCGTGTCATGGGCATCCTGCCCATGAAGCATGGCCAGGATGGCCATGCCACAAAAGCAAAATGCACCTGTTGAAAGATTTCTTATTTACTTGTTTATATACATTTCAAAGCGGTTATAATAAATTTCGTTCTGAGTACTACGTACTGCGTTCTACGACTCAGAACTCGGAACGTTGAACCGACAACACAGAACAAACAAAGAATGGAATTGATATGGCACAGGTTTACAAAGACAGGATAATTAAACTTCTCAAGAAAGATGATTATAGGCCGCTCAAGCTACCGCAATTAGCGAAGGCTATTGGGATAAGTGATGATAATTATGAACAGTTCAAGGAAGATTTCGACCAGCTCCGACGGGCGGGACATGTTATCATAGGCGCGAAAAATCTTGTAACATTGCCTTCTCTTTCCGGCCAGATTGTTGGAACATTTCGAGCCAATCCGAGAGGATTCGGTTTCGTTACGCCGCAGCAGGCCAATACACATGGTGACTTGTTTATCCCTCCAGACGATACTTTACAGGCAATAACCGGCGATACTGTACTGGCAAAAGTAAAAAAGCAGGGAAAACGTGACGGCAAGATGCAATTTGCGGGTGAGATTCTTGAAATTCTCAAACGAGCGCAGAATAAATTTGTAGGCGTTCTGCAAAAGCACCCGGAAGGCTGGATTGTTCAGCCGGACGGCTCAGGTTTTATCGAACCGATTTCAGTCGATGATGTAACCGCAAAAGGTGCGAATGAAAAAGACAAAGTTATAGTCGAGATTCTTTCTTACCCTACAGAAAAATATCTGGCTCGCGGCGTAATTCTCGAAGTGCTCGGCAAAGCAGGCAAATATGATACAGAGATAAAATCAGTGATTCACCAGTTCCATTTGCCGGGCGAGTTCGAAAGCGGATGTATAGAACAGGCACGACAAGCCGCGGAGCAATTCAAACCAGATAAATCCAAAGATAGACAGGATTTAACGGACAAAGTTATTATTACAATCGACCCTGACGACGCGAAAGATTTCGATGACGCGATAAGTCTCGAAAAAAATTCTAAAGGCAACTGGGTACTTGGCGTTCATATTGCTGATGTAAGTACATTTGTCACTACTGATTCGCCTTTGGATGTCGAAGCGAAAGCTCGCGGCAATAGCGTTTATCTGCCGGGCAAAGTTATTCCCATGCTTCCGGAAATATTGAGTAATGGAATTTGCAGTCTTCAACCCCAACAGAAGAGATTTACAAAGAGTGCTTTTATTACATATAACGAAGATGGTGACATTATATCACGTAAATACGCGAACAGCATTATCTGTTCTACACAAAGGTTGACATATCTGCAAGCCAACGCGGTTTTAAAAGGTCACACAAAAGATATAAAACCGGAAGTAATTAAACTGCTCAAAAATATGGAAACGCTCAGCCGGATAATCGAGCAAAGAAGAACGAATAATGGAATGCTCCACCTGGACCTGCCTGAAACAGAGTTAATCATGGACAAATCGGGACAGGTTGTCGATGCTGAACCTGCTGACACAAGTTATCCTCATACAATGATAGAAATGTTCATGGTCGAGGCAAATGACGCGGTTGCGTCGCTGCTGGACAAGTTGAATATTCCATTTATGCGGCGAATTCATCCTGAGCCGGATTTGATAAGCATGCAAATTCTCGCTAAGCTTATAAAAGCATTCGGTTATACGATACCTAAAAATCCGGACAGGAAAGTTTTACAGGATTTATTGGATCGAGTAAAGGGACAGGATAGCTCGCTTGGGATTAATTTAGCCGTCCTGCGAAGTTTCGAAAAAGCACAATATGCACCTGAAAACATAGGTCATTATGCGCTGGCATCAACTCATTATTGCCATTTCACAAGCCCGATTCGAAGATATGCTGATTTGCTCGTTCATCGAGCCCTGGATTTGTACTTACATAATCGAGTGAATGACGCAAAACAGATAGCCGCGACACAGAATCTCTCCGAAATTGGCAAACACATTTCATTTACCGAGCAAAACGCCGAATCCGCCGAGGAAGAACTGAAGACGGTACTCATTCTTCAAATGCTCTCGAAGAGAATTGGCGAAGAACTGAGCTGCGTTGTTACAGGACTGACAAATTTCGGAGTATTTGTACAATGCAAGAAATTCGGTATAGAAGGCCTGATTCGCATGGATGATTTGGGACATGACTCATGGAAATATAATCATAAAAACCAATCTATCACCGGAGAGCGTTCAGGAAGCTGTATTCGCATGGGACAATCTTTAAACGTCCGAATAACTTCAGTAAACATCCCGGCCAGGCAATTGAACCTGATCCCATTAGAACCTCTGGCAAAAGAAAAAATATCCAAAAAGAAATCAAAAGAAAAACGAAAATATCCGAATAAGCGAAAAAGACATAAATGAAAAACAATACTTAAGGTTTCTATTTATTGACAAAATCGTCAAATTTTGCGATACTAACGTTTTTATTTATATGATTTTATAGAAATTTGAAAACGGAGAAAATATGAAAGCAGCTGAAATGGCAAAAGGCATGACCATCATAGTCGAAGGCAAATTATATAATATTGTCGATTTTGATCATGTCAAATTAGGTAAAGGCGGCGCAATATATCAGACAAAGCTTAAAAGTCTGGCAGATGGAAGTATACAAAATATTCGTTTACGTTCGGAAGAAAATATCGATGAAGTGTCTCTCGACAAAAGAACATATGAATACCTGTACTCTACTGGAAGCGAACATATCCTTATGGATCTGACAAATTACGACCAGATTATGCTCGATGATGATGCTTTTGGTGATGCACAAAAATATTGCAAACCGAATACACAGTTACAGGTCAGTATGTATGAAGGCAAGCCGGTAATAGTTACACTTCCTATTACAGTGGACCTTGAAGTTGTGGAAACACCGCCTGAAATTAAAGGCGCAACAGCAACAAATCAAAATAAACCAGCAACTCTCGAAACAGGATTGGTCGTACAGGTTCCATCTTTCGTAAAGTTAGGTGAAATCATTCGAGTCGATACAAGAACGGGAGTATACGTTACCAGGGTAAAAGAATAGAAGAAAGGAAATTCTAATATCAAATTTCTAAATTCTAAACAAATTCAAAATACAAATATTAAATGTTCGAAACTGAATGTTTTGATTTTTATTTTTTTTCCTTAGTAATTGTTTGGGATTTAGTGCTTAGAAATTAGGACTTTACAGTTTTATGCTTGGAAAAATAAATAAGGCGTTAGTAAAAATATTCGGCTCACGAAATGAGAGACTCGTAAAAAGCTACTCTATAATCGCGCAGGAAGCCGGTGAGTTTGAAGAAAAAATAAAACAGCTTAACGACGAAGCACTAAAAGCAAAGACAACTGAATTCAGTGAAAAAATAAAATCAGGCACGAAGCCTGAAGATATAATGCCTGAAGCTTTTGCGGTAGTTCGGGAAGCGGCCAGACGCAACGTCCAAATGCGCCACTTCGACGTACAGCTAATCGGCGGTAATGTTCTTTTCCAGAGCAAAATCGCTGAAATGGCAACAGGCGAAGGAAAAACCTTAGTCGCGACTCTCGCGGCGTATATGGTTTGTATCACTGGAAGACGAGTGCATATCATCACAGTGAACGATTACCTCGCCAAACGTGACGCTGAGTGGATGAAACCTGTTTATGAAGCTCTCGGTCTTACAGTCGGAGCTATCCAGGCGGATATGGATACGAGCGGAGATGAAAGAAAAAATCAATATGCCTGCAATATAACGTACGGTACAAATAACGAGTTCGGCTTCGATTATCTGCGCGACAATATGAAAACTTCACTCGAGCGAATGGTTCAGGGTGATTTGCAATTTGCGATTATCGACGAAGTTGACTCAATTCTAATCGATGAAGCAAGAACGCCGCTTATTATATCAGGTCCCGCATTTGATGATGTGAGCCGGTATAAACGAGCGGACGGTGTTGCGAAAAAATTAATAAGCCTCCAGAGCGGCTACGACCATCTCAAAAAGCAGATTGATACAGGAGAACGTGACCTGGCTGGTGCGCAGGGTGAATTGTTAGACGCAAAAAGAGCAAAAGACGAAAAGAGAATTACAAGCGCACAACATACAATTGAAAAACTGAGTACCGAGCTCGAACACGCAAAAACCAGACTTGAACAATCAACTCAATATTATGAAGTCGAATACGATAAAAAAGCGGTTCACCTGACACACGAAGGTATTGGCGCGGCACAGGAAGAAGCTGGTGTAGGTTCGTTCTTTACCGGCTCGAATATGGAATGGCCCCACCTTCTCGAACAGAGTCTTCGTGCTCATATCACTTTCGAACGGGAAAAAGACTATGTCGTCATGGAAGGCAAAGTTATTATTGTTGACGAGTTTACCGGCCGTTTGATGCATGGCAGACAATGGTCGGATGGTCTTCATCAGGCAGTAGAAGCAAAAGAAGGAGTGCAGGTAAAAGAAGAAACACAAACACTCGCGACAATTACTCTTCAGAATTTCTTCAAACTCTACGACCAGATATCCGGTATGACCGGTACCGCGTCGACAGAGTCAGAAGAGTTTATGAATATTTACAAACTTGAAGTCGTTGTAATTCCTACTAACAAGCCATGCGCAAGAAACGACATGGAAGATGTCATCTACAAGTCGATGAAGGAAAAATTCGACGCGGTTGCAGAACAGATTTTCGAAACCAGTCAGGCCGGCAGACCCCTGCTCATCGGTACTATAAGTATTGAAAAAAGTGAGGCTCTTTCAAACGCTCTTACGAAAAGATTCGGACTCGACCATGAAGTACTCAATGCCAAGCAGCATGCAAGAGAAGCTGTGATTGTCGCCAAAGCAGGCCAGCAGCACGAAGCAAGGGACGGCTCGAAACGCGGCAATGTCACTATCGCTACGAACATGGCCGGTCGAGGAACAGATATCAAACTCGGACCGGGTGTCGCTCAAATCGGCGGACTTCACATTCTCGGTACTGAACGTCACGAAGCAAGACGAATCGATAACCAGCTCCGAGGACGCGCCGGAAGACAGGGAGACGCAGGCTCAAGTCAGTTCTTCCTGAGTTTCGATGACGACCTTATGAGCATCTTTGCACCGGAATGGACAGTTAAAGCTCTTTCATGGATAGGCTGGGAAGAAGGACAACCCATTTACCACAAGCGAATCAGCAAAGGAATCGAAAAAGCACAGAAGAAAGTCGAAGAGAAAAACTTCGATGTGCGAAAAAGCCTGCTCGAATACGATGAGGTAATGGATTATCAGAGAAAAATCTTTTATTCTCGAAGAACAAAAATTTTATCAGGACGCGGTCTCAAGGCGATTATTCAGGAAATGATTGACGCCGCTATCGAAGAAAACTGCAAAACAATGCTCGCTGAAAGTTATCCGCAAAACTGCATAATCGAGTGGGCAAGAACGAATTTCGGCATAGATATCAAGCTTTCAAATGTCGCGGACATGACAAAGGAAGAAATCGAGGAAATAATTAAGCAGAAAGCAAAAGACAATGCCTCGAATAATATTTCGATGTCGATGGGTGAGTATTTCGAAGACGAAAACGACTCGAAAACATGGGACTTTTCCGGTTTGTCGAAATGGGCAATGAGCACGTTCCAGGTCAGTTTGAGTCCTTCCAAAATCAAGCAGCAAAGCCCGGAAGAAATCGAAGAGCAACTCAAAGAAGCGGCTTCTGAACAAATTGACAGGAAAGACTGCTCGCAGATTTCCGAATTCCTGAAAAAAGAATATTCGATTCGCATGTTCACTGAATGGGCAAAATCAAAATTCGCAATTAAGCTCGAAACATCCGAATTGGAAAATCTAAATACAGATGAAATACGAAATAAACTAAAAGAAAAAGTAGCTGAAAAATACAAACAAAGAGAAATCGAATACCCGGTCGAATTCGCAATGAATATGGCTTACGGTCCGCAAGGTCCTAATATATACGGCTATGAAGCACTGGCCGTATGGGCTAATAAAAAATACAATGCAAATCTGACTGTTGAAAAAATTCAGGACAAACAACCCAAAACACTTCTCAGAGAGCTTCTCGAACTAAGCACTCGATACAGTGACGGTGAGCTTGAAAGAGAAATCGAACAAAAAGCAACCAGCCTGGACAGAACCGAACTGCTCAACTGGGCAAACGAACGTTTTGGATCACATGCCGATATCCTAAATCATCCTTCATCAGATGAAAAACAAGAGACGATAGACGAAGGAGGATTGACGAAAGAAGAAATAACTGACAAGTTAAAAACCATTGGTAAAGAATTCATGCGGGCGGAATTAAGTGACCTGGAAAAATATGTTCTGATTCAGGTATATGACAGCGCATGGAAGGACCACTTATACTCGATGGACCATCTCAAGAACAGTGTCTGGATGCGTTCTTTCGCGGAAAAAGACCCGAAAATCGAATACAAACACGAAGGCTACAAAATGTTCGAGGAGATGCTTTCTTCTATAGAAGATAAAGTGACCGACATTATTTTCAAGGTTCATCTCGAAGCTGGTGCCCGTGCACGAGATGTCTGGAACGTAAGCGGGACAAGCCATGACCAGGTAGGTCAGTTTGCAATGGCAGAAAAGCAAAGAGCAGCCGCCCAGGCCCCACAGGGCGAAACTAAAGTAAAGCAAATCAAGCTTGAAACACCGAAAGTCGGAAGAAACGACCTGTGTCCTTGCGGTTCAGGCAAAAAATACAAAAAGTGCTGCGGCCAAAACGAATAAATACAAAACAGCTTCAATGAGTTGAAAATCGTTGCAAAACCAGTTTAAATTTGCTATTATGTCCTTTTTAAAGGAGAACTGATGAACCAACATAGTTTAACTCGTAAAATTTCCAGCGCAATGCTGTTTTTATTATTGTTTTTCAGTTCTTTTGTCTCTGCAAAAATTATTTATGTTGATGATGATGCTTCTGGGCAAAATGACGGCTCATCATGGGAAAATGCTTACATTTATCTTCAGGATGCGATATATGAAGCAAATTATTCCGTAAAACCAATCGAAATTCGTGTCGCACAGGGAACTTATACTCCAGATAAAGGCGCAAATGCTGCAATAGAAGATAATTACGAATCTTTCGAAATGCTGACCGGTGTGACTTTATCAGGCGGATATGCAGGTTATTTACCAAGTCAGACAGAGATTGATCCCGATACGAGAGATATTGAACTGTATCAGACTATTTTGAGCGGTGATTTGCTAAATAATGACTCAAATGATTACGATCCAAATAATCTCGTTAATGAAGAGACTTTTTCAGATAACAGCTATCATGTCGTTACAGCGAGCTTCACAGATGAAACATCAATACTTGATGGCTTTACAATTACAGCCGGTATTGCTGGAGGATATGATTTGTACATTGATTCAAGAAGTAAGGGCGGCGCAATCTATATCGAATCATCAATCGACGGACCTGTGATTGCCAATTGCACTTTTACAAAAAACGCGGCTTACGACGGAGGAGCTATTTATAGCACAGATAGTGATCCGAACATAAGTCAATGCAAATTTATCAGAAACAGCGCAAATTACATCTACGAATTAGCTCCTCTCTTTGGAGATGGAGGTGCAATTTTTATTTCTCAGAGTAATTCTATAATAAAGGATTGCAACTTTATCGAAAATTTAGGCGGTTCCGGCGGAGGTATATTTATTCTAAAAGACAGCAATTTTGTGTTAATAAATTGCCAATTTATTAGCAATACCGCAAATTTAACTAAAGGAGGTGCATTGTTAATAAACGAGAGCTATCCTATAATAAAAGATTGCTATTTTTATGATAACAACTCAGCATTAGCAGGTGGTGGAATCGCAATTTATTCTTCTGCAAATCCGATATTGGATAATTGTATATTTAACACCAATACCGCTGGAAGCTTAGGAGGCGCAATTTATAACATAAGCAATAGCGAACCCAATATTTCAAATTGTATATTTACAAGGAATTTCGCAAGAACCAAAGGAGGCGCAATATCTTCTGCAGATTCAAATTCGATTTTTAAGAATTGCATTTTCTCTGGAAATAAGTCAAATAATGGTGGTGCTTTCGATATCTCATCAAGTACTCTCCCTTGTAATAATACATTACTGTCATCATGCTTTTTTAGTAACAACTCAGCAAAACATGGTGGTGCAATAATAAACCAGTTTGAAAATCTTTTGTTAAGAAATTGTGTTTTCAGTGGTAATGTCGATTTTTTTTCAGCTGGAGCAATTTTTAATGCTGGCGGAAATTTACAAGCAATAAACTGCACATACACAGGTAACTATTCCTACCTATCCTGCGATGCTATTCTTAATAAAACATTAATATTTGATTCAGATGAACTTCCGGATATTAAACTGAATGTTCCGGGACACATTGAAATTTCAAATTGTATTATCTGGAACGGCCCAAATTCAATAACGAATGACGGGGAATCAAGTATTCTCATAAGTTATAGTAACTTATCTGGTGGAAAACCATCAATCAACAGCCCCATTGACAATTTAATATGGGGTCCGGGTAATATCGACATCGAACCCGCATTCGTACAAAATGGCTTCTGGATTGATATAAACGATCCGAATATTGTTGTCGAACCTTATGAACCAAACGCATTCTGGCTTGAGGGTGATTATCACCTGAAATCTGGCGCCGGTCATTACGATCCGAATAGCCAGACATGGATTTTAGATGATATAAATAGCCCTTGTATCGACTCAGGAGACCCGAACAGCCTGTTTGAAAATGAGCCGCTCCCAAATGGCGGCAGAATCAATATGGGCGCCTATGGCGGCACGACACAAGCAAGCAAATCAACGGAATCTCTCATCGCAAACAAAGAACCTGACAATCCCTGATTAACTTCTAATTCCTTTTGAAAAATTAAATTTGATTTGTTCAGAAATTAACCTTTAGAATTAACAATTTTTATCCTCCTATGCCGATAAACCAATAAGAGCAGCATGTAATAATGCATCTATATTCCATATTTAGGTAAAAACATGGCATCGCGTAAAATAAAATTTGGAATTTCCTTCTTATTGATAGCAGCACTGGGTGCCGGAGTAATATCTTATTACTCGAACAGTCCATATAAAACAATTCATGAACTGTTAACAGAAAACAAAGAACTTAAACAGGCGATTACCAATCTTACCAAAGAAGACCAGATTGGTTATGCCAAAATAATCTCGCAGGAACAGAAGGAAGGCAAACTTTATACAACCATAAAATTTGTCGAAACCGCAAGAGGCGATAATCTAAATACAGTCCTTGAAAAAGAATTTACTATCGAAGGCGATATATTTTATTTCGACGTTTTAATTGTAAAATTCGATAACAATATGGTTACAGATGGTAAAGCCAAGGCACTATATATATGGAGGAGGATTTTTGGTGAAAAGATGGCTCCGGAAGATGGGTATACTATCGAAGAGCCGGGAACCGAACCATCAAGGTATAAGGACCTGCTCGGAACTCTGCCGGCTGAGTATTGTAAATTATTCTGGTCGAATATCTGGGATCTTGCAAATGACCCGAATAAACTCCAGAAATATGGCATACAGGCAATTTATGGAGATGCTTTATATTACAAGCTGATAAAGGATCGTATATATATTTTTAAGATAGCTCCGACCGGCCTGTTCTATCTTGAGGCTATACCAGATATATAAAATTCCCCTGTGATTTCATCTTCATTCCCTGAAATCACTTTTATATCACAAATATTTGTTGTTTTCGAAATCTCTTTTCCTGCATCGCCGAACAGAACTTTTGAATCTCCGGGAATAAGATAACCTCTTTTTACAGCGTCATTTTTTATATAGTTCATTATGATTGGCAAGTGAATTGACGGTTCAATATTTTTCTTTCTGTTTTTTTTGTCAGGATATACAACTTTGAGAATCTTGTTTTTTTCCCATTCTCTCGGTTCTATTTCCAGTTTAACTGAAAAGCCATATTTACTAATATCCCAGTCTGGCAACTTTAAAGATTTTATTTCAGAATTCTCACATACAGCAATACCTGACACAGGACATGGCGTGATATAACCATCATCCAAACCTATATCAAGGTTTCTTATATGAATTTCCGGAAAGTGACTTTTTTTCGAAAACCATTTTCCGTTAACACTATTTGTCACTGAGATAGTAGTTTCCCGTGATTGCACTCCAAAATCATCGAGTGTATCATTGAGATTCGAAGTTATCGAAGCGGCAAAATCATTTCCTTCATTTCGTAAAGCTTTCTCAGCCAACAAAATTCCCAGAAGATTCGAATACATATCCTCCCATGCAAACGCTGATTCAAAATCAGATAATATCTCTTTTGGTTTATAATCGAACCAGGTCAATACTTCATGCCAAATCGCCGCGTTAAAGGAAAAATACGTACCAAGTTTGATTGATACATCTTTTGCGATATTTTCCTTTTCTTCTTCAGAGTAATTTTCCCAGTTTTCAGGATATGTAATACAAACATAATATTTCGAAGGTTCATAAAGCTTGAAACTGAATTTGGTATTCTCTTTCTCAATATGTTCGAGAGTTTTCACAGAAAGATAACCGCTCCAGTCCGCCATTTTTCGCACGTGACCAATATCAATATGTCCGGCTTTGCATGTATATACAACTCCAATCTTTTCAGACTTACCCATGCAGTAACTATGTTTCCCCAAATCATTTGGATCCAGAAGCGGTGTCCATGACACTGTCGTAGAATAAAAACCTGACCTTACCCGCGGCTGAAATCGGGTATCAAGACCTTCGAATGTCCAGTTTCCCGAAGAATATGTTTTGAAACCTATACCCGCTCGCTGATGCACAATAGCCGTAAATAGCTCGGCGGTCGAAACACAACCTGATAACGAGATTGCTATAACTAATAAACATATTATGCAGGATAATTTTAACGACATTATGTATTCGTCCTTACATTTCTTCAACTTATGTTCAGACGCATTTTAATAGCATGTGACCAAATATTCAAGTATTCTTATGATTTTGGAGTTTCAACATTTCTTTAACCTTTCATTATGCATAATTGACGTGAGGTTGCGTTTGAGTTATTGTATGGTTTGTTTTTGAAAGGTAGTCCTTTGGCTGATAATAATGGAAATTTCGATATTGTAGTGATCGGCGGCGGAATCGTGGGTCTGGCTTCGGCGTACAAAATCGCTTTGAACCATCCTGGTTTACGTATCGTGGTGATGGAGAAAGAGAAAACTCTATGCTACCATCAGACCGGCCACAATTCCGGCGTAATTCATTCCGGATTGTACTACAAACCCGGCTCTGCCAAAGCAATATATTGCACTAAAGGACGAAGAGAACTTATAAGTTTCGCTCAAAAACATGAAATTCCGCACAAAATCTGCGGCAAAATAATTGTCGCAACCGCACAGAGAGAACTTACTCATCTCGAAAGAATTTACAATAACGGTCTTGAAAACCAGGTCGAAGGTATCGAAAAAATTACTCCGGAAAAAATTAAAGAACTTGAACCTTATTCCAATGGAATCGCAGGACTTTTAGTCCCATGCACCGGCGTAATCGATTTCGTAAAAGTTGCGGAAAAACTCGCTGAACTTATCAAACAGAATTCAGAATCGCAGAACAAAATCCTTCTCGAACACGAAGTGACTGGTTTCGACAAGCATGATTTTTATACAGAAGTAAGAACAAACAAAGGCAATTTCACCACTAAATATATTATCAATTGTGCCGGCCTGCAATCCGACCGCATAGCAATAGCCGATAGTATCTGGCCTGATGTCAGAATAATTCCTTTTCGCGGTGATTTTTATGAATTGACTGAAAAAGAAAAGGAAAAAGTCAATAACCTTATATACCCGGTACCAAATCCGAAATTTCCTTTCCTCGGAGTGCATTTTACTCGAATGATAAATAATACCGTCGAATGCGGCCCTACCGCCGTGTTTTCCTTCAAAAGAGAGGGTTACGGTAAAAAAGATTTCGACTCCAATGACTTTTGGGAATCTTTGTCGTACATGGGGACATGGAAAATGTTCATGAAAAACATTCAATTCGGTATAGGTGAATACTCAAGAGCGTTTTCAAAGAAACTTTTCCTGAAAAGTTTACAAAGACTTATGCCGTCACTCACTGAGAATGATATAAAACCTTCCAGAGCAGGCGTAAGAGCTCAGGCGGTCGCGAAAAATGGTAAACCGGTCGATGATTTCATAATTGAGAAAGGAAAAAATTCGATACATGTTCTCAACGCACCATCACCAGCGGCAACAGCGTCACTGGCGATAGGTGAATATATAAATGAAATAGCCAGGGAACATTTTAAACTCAAATAAATAAGTAAATAAAGGCCTGTTTATGATAGATATTCAAAACAAAGATTACATCGTTATAGTTCAATGTCACATTGTAAAGGAACGCTGTCCCGGCTATCTATGCGAAAAAGCTTACAACGAGCGAACCGGCGGTTTCTCAATTTATTCCAAAGACAAAAAATATCGAATTATAAATATGACCTGCGGTGGCTGCTGCGGCCGGGCTATTCATCGAAAATTAAGTAATTTTACACGCACGATTAAAAAGAAAGAAGGCATAGACAAAAACCAAATCGTAATACAGTTATCTTCCTGCATGACAAAAGACAATTTTCACGCGTCACCATGTCCGCATCTCGATTACATAAAGGGACTCCTGAAAAAACTCGAACTCGATGTAATCGAAGATACAGTCATTGATGATAAATCCGAAATGCGAAGAGAAGCAGGCCTGTACGAAAATAATAATTTCTAAAAACAATTTAGTCTTTTTTAAATTATTATTGTATAAATCTATAGAACTGCCAATATGATTAATTATTTAATAGCATCCAGTTTTTTACGAACAAACTGAGTCTCAGGATGTTCAGAACCTAATTTTTTCTCATAAATGTTAAGAGATATATTAAATAGTGATTTAGCTTCAGAAGATTGATTTGTCATTAGTAATAGCGATGCAAGATCGCTAAGGTCGCTTGCAACACTGATGTTATTTTCTCCATAATATCTTTCGTCAATTGATAAAGACTGACGAAATAAAAGCTCAGCTTCGGATAAACGATTTGTCGATTGCAATAAATGAGCCAAATTATTGATACATTTTGCATAATCAGGATGTTCGTTGCCAACATTCTGTTCAACTATAGATATTACTTTACGCATAATAGGCTCAGATTCAATATATTGTTCTGTTTCTTTAAGCAAAACAGCTAAGTTATTAAGACATGAAGCATAATAAATATGATTTACTCCAAAAGACTGTTCATAAATTGTTAGTGCTTTTCTTAGAAGTGGATCCGCTTCTGAAAAATGGTTCATCTGAATTAAAATAGAACCCAAAAGATTTAAAACACAAGCAATATTTATTTGTTGATCTTCCGATGATTGCTCATAAATACTAAGTGCTTGGTATAAAATGGGCTCTGCTTCTGAAAAACGACCTGTTATACGAAATAAATTTGCCAAAGAAATTAAATTCCCTGCTGTTCTTATACTATTTTCTCCAAAAGATTGTTTATCAATATCCATTGCTCTAAGTATCGTGGATTCTGCTTCGCCAAAATGATTCGCTTCTATTAAAACTTTTGATAGACCGATTAATAAATATGAAAAATAAGGACTATTAGGATCGTATTTTTCCACAATATGAACAGCCTGTCTCATCATATCAATAGACAACTCTATGGGCTTCAAATTAAATGATGCTACCATATTGTTTAAAACAATTGCTACAATAGGATCTTTCTGATTTTCGGATTTCTCAACAATTTTGAAAATACGATCAAGAATTGGCCTTACTTCATTATCGCGTTTAGTCTCCATATACATGCATGCTAAATCGTAAAGATGAGCAGCAATTAAAGGATGCTCTTTTCCATATGACTTCTCATCACTTTCCAGAACACTTTGCAATAGAGGCTCAACTTCCTCGTAACGTTTAGTAGCAAGCATCAATAATGCCAAATGATTTTGACTACTTGTAACTATTGAATTATTTATTCCACTGGATTCTTTATTAATTTCTAATACCTTGCGCAGTAGTGGCTCAGCTTTATCATACATTGCATTATCAAAGAAAATTGAACCAGCTTCCCTAATAATGTCTATATTTTCGGGAGCTAATTCAAGAGCTTTAACACTCCACTTTATAGCTTCTTTATATTTTCCTGCATAAAGCTCAGTCTGTCCACGTGTTATATAGATTTCAGCTAAATCCTTTTCTTTCTTTTCTTGAGCTATATCTAAATAATAACGTGCATCCTTAAAACGACTTTGAGCAATAGCTTTCAAGGCTAAAGCATATGGCCCTGCATCATCTGGTATTTTTTGTGCTAATTGCCTTGCATAGTCTGAAGGATAAATATCAAGATGAGTAGTAATTTCAACTTGGTGTAACTCAATATGTTCGTTCTTGATATTCAGTTCATCTTGAAGCATTTTCACAACTTGGTTCAAATCTTTTTTGATTATTTCTTGATTATCTTTAGTTGGGCCTAAATACTGAGATATAAAAAATAATAAAATTCCAAAAATAGAAGCAACTGCCCCCCAAATTCCTATCTTATTCCATAAACTAAGTTTTCTGTATCGAGCATAAATCTTCATTTTCGAATTCACCTATTATTACTTTGTTTATAACATATACTAATTTTCTTTATATTTTTTTCAAGATTTCTTTTCCAAGTATTCAAAATATCTCTACCAATAAATTCTACTTTTTTTCTTTCTCCTTTATTTAAGCAACATATGTTATCGATTCCAATTATATATGTTAAACTAAAAAGTATTCATAAGAAACTAATAAAGAGTAAAAAGTGACGAATACCTCTATAATATTATACCTCAAATTATGTAGATTGAAACTTTTAAGTAAATGACTTATATTAAGTACCATGAAAAATAAGTACCATTCAGACAGTTTGTTCGCAAAAGAAGAAGCAAAGGATGATAAATATCATCATATAATCCTTGTATCTTTTGAAAATGCGGCTGATACGGAGTTTGATTACGCCGTACCTGATGCGTTATGGCCAATACAGGTCGGCCAGAGAGTCGAAGCTCCATTAGGAAAAAACAATAAACTCCAGAAGGGATTCTGCGTTGATATTCGACCAGCAGAATATGGCAAGCAGCTTAAATTCAAACTCAAGGCAATTAAAAACGTAATCGATAAAGATGTTCTCGTCGATGTCGAACTAATGGAATTGGCCCGCTGGATAAGTACATATTATGTCTGCACGCTCGGGCAGGTTTTGGCGGCTATTATACCTTCTGCTGTTAAACATGGCGCGGGCGTAAAAACAGAAAATAATGTTTTCCTAAATATCAAAGCTGAAAACTTTGTAACCTTAATAAGCGAATTAAAAGGGAAAAAACAAAAGCAGATTGTCACCTTGCTGCAGGAAAATAAAGCATTTGACCAGGATTCCGCAATTGAATTGCATGAATTGCTCGAACGCGCAGAAAGCGGCAAAGCTCCTCTAAAGAAACTCGCGGAAATGCAGCTAATAAAAACAGTTCAAAAAACAGTATTGAAGTCACTCTCTGCCATTCCGCAAAGTTTATTGAAACAATCTCGCAGCCAAATAGTTCTAAATAGCGACCAGCAAAACGCTCTCGATTCCATAACAAAACAAATCGATTCAGCACAATTCGGAGTAACACTTGTTTACGGAGTAACCGATAGCGGAAAAACAGAAATTTATATAAGAGCAATACAGGCGGCTTTGGAAAAAGGAAAAAGTTCAATCGTTCTGCTTCCTGAAATTGCGCTAACTACACAAACAGTTCAGCGTTTCAACGAACGATTCGAGAGAATCGCCGTGATGCACTCAGGTTTAAACGCGGCTCAGCGAAATGTGCAATGGCAAAAAATCAAATCAGGTGACGCGGACGTCGTTATCGGCGCTCGCTCGGCGGTTTTCGCCCCGCTGAAAAATCTCGGTCTTATTGTAGTTGACGAAGAGCATGAACCGAGCTACAAACAGGATACTGTGCCGCGATATAACGGCAGAGATGTCGCAATAAAACGCGCCCAGCTTGCAAACGCGATTTGTATTCTGGGAAGTGCTACACCGTCACTGGAAACGCTTGCGAATTGCCAGAGTAAAAAGCATTTCAATCTCGTGCGACTTCCCAAAAGAGTCATGGACCTTCCTATGCCGGAGATGAAACTCATCGACCTGCGCGAATCGGAAGTCACACATAAAGGCCTGAATCTAATTAGCGACCCGCTCGCAAGTCAACTAAGAATTGTATTAGAAAAAAAAGAACAGGCAATTTTACTGCTCAACAGGCGAGGTTACAGCAATTTTGTATTCTGTCCTTCGTGCAAATATACACTGCACTGCCGCAATTGCGATGTCACGCTGACTTTCCATAAATCCAAACAGCAGCGCAATGAAAATATGAGTACGGTCACAGGCAAGCATATCAACTCCGGTTATGCGATATGTCACTATTGCCTTGCGCAAACACTTGTCCCGGAAAAGTGCCCCGTATGCGGCAAGAATTTCGCAATGATTGGTCTCGGTTCGCAGAGGCTGGAAGAAGAACTCGCGGGCAGGTTCCCTAACGCCCGTGTCAAGAGAATGGATAGCGATTCGATGAGCGGCAAAGATTATTACCATATCCTGAAAGACTTCGGCGATGGCAAAATAGACATTTTAGCCGGAACACAGATGCTTGCAAAGGGACTGCACTTTCCCAACGTGACATTAGTTGGAATTATCAGCGCCGATACGTGCTTGTTTTTGCCCGATTTCAGGTCGAACGAAAGAACTTTCCAGCTTATTTCTCAGGTAGCGGGACGAACCGGCCGCTCCGAGAAGAAAGGGATGGTTTTTGTACAGTCATTCATGCCCGACCAGCCGGTGATTCAATTCGCGGTTAAAGGTGATTTCGACGGCTTTATAAAAGAGGAACTGACACACCGTAAAACATGCAGCCTGCCGCCCTACTGGCGATTGTCTTCGATTGTATTGCGTGACACAGATTTCGAGAAACTCGAAAAAGCCTGCAACATAATGAAAAATACGATTGACCAGATTATTCACAGGGAAAACTTAAACATAAAAATCCGCGGCCCAATGCCGGCTTTAATAAACAGAATCCAGCGTTTCCATAGAATGCAGATAATAGTCCAGGCACCAGAACCTGCAACAATGCAAAGATTCTTCGCGAACCTGAGAGAAGAAAAACCAATCCGCCCCTCCGTGAAAATAACAATCGACATCGACCCGGTTAATTTATTATAATTTGCTGAATTTTGTTTAGACACATGAGCCTTGCCATCTCCATAGGAGCCCATGGGGCCCAAGGGGAGATTCACACTGTTTATTTCTGACGCGGATTCACACAGGATTTACACGGATTATTCACAACCACAACTCTGTCATCCTGAACGAAGCCGAAGAATCTTTTTAGAACAAAACTTCAATTTCTTCA